>CALEAR010000341.1 GCA_937943665.1 uncultured Alcanivoracaceae bacterium | reverse complement strand
CTTTGGCTAAGGCATCAATAAGCGGTGCTGGCACCAACATTTTGTTGACTCGCGGATGTATGACAAATTGATAGCTGTGCTCGTCCCCAGCACGGCGCACTGCGTGCGTATCAATGAGCTGTTGAATCTCTGCTTGTTGCTCACGCTCACGTAGCGCCGCTTGACGCTGTTCATTTAACTGTCGCGAACGCTCCGCTTGTTCTGCTCGGCGCTGTTGCGCCAGCTTGGCAGCAGATTGTTGTTGGCCTTGTTCTTGGCGCTTTTGATGCTGAGCGCGCCTGGCCTGCTTCTGTGTGGCCACGCCCGCTTTTAATAACTGACTTCTCAGAGGCACTGTGTCCTTCCTTATGTTCTTATGATTGCAGCCACTGCGCTAACTGCTGTTGGCTTGGGCAAAACCACCAAGCCCCCGACACGAGCTCAGTGAATTCCGTGAGGCGATCTTGAATCCCATCCTCGGCATTGCCAAACATGCGCTTTAACAAGAAGGCATAACGCTCCCACTCGCATGCAAAAGATAAAAAGTATAAGCCATGGTATTGGGAATCCCCATAGGGCACGCTGCGACGCCACAAACGTTGTGGCACACCCGCTTTACTCACATCCACACGCCCCACATGGGCATTGGCAGGCATAACATCATCAGCATATTCCTGGGCATCGGGCTTGGTATGACCAATCACATCTTCCTGCTCTTTTTGCGATAAGGCGTGGAAATTCATCAAGTGATGACGCCATTGTTGGGTGAGCACTACGCTACCCCCCGCACCAGGGGCACCTTCTGGAATAATAGCGGCTTCTAACGCTTTCTCTCCCTCAGGGTTACCAATGCCATCCACAAAACCGGTGAGATCGCGAGAATCGTGGTACACAAAGCCCACCACCTCTCGTAGTAGCTTCACCTGTGAACCTAGCAAGGTATTGGCGCTACGAGCGGCATCAAAGGTAGTGCCCCTATCTTTGCCTTGCAACCACACCCACAGATCCCCTTGGGTATCGATGAGCCCAGTGGTTTCACCGTAGTGAGGTAAATCGGGCGCTTCCCCAAATTGCTGACACACCTTAGGGCCAAAGGCCAAGGTGACAAACAACTCATCGTTGGCCTGGGCGTTGATGGCATTTAACCCATCACGCAGCTCCTCGAGGTGCTTTTCACCAAGCAATTCATATTCGAGAAACACATGGTCTGAGAAGCGTTTATCAAACACGCCTTGGGGAAGGGAAGATTGCATAGCACCACCTTAATGAAAACTTAGGGCGCTAAGCGCCCTGCTGATCTTTAAAAGGAGAGAGAAAGTGCCACATAGGGGCCTTTCCAATCCAGGTTAGAATCCACGTCACTCACATCATCAAGCTTCAAAGACACCTGTGAATAACCGGCTTCAATACCTAGTAAAAAGTCCGAGCGCCAACCCACCTTCGCGTGGTAATCACCAAAGCGATTACTGCTATAGCTAATATGGTTGATTTCTGCCCCTGCATAAAACCCAGTGAAGGGCAGCTTACCTGAGACGCCTAAATGCAAGAGCGGCAAGGTGCGTTTAGCAGAAAGGTTCGCCTCTTGGGTAGCATCGGCCACAGAAAACTTGGCATCAAGTTGGCGCACTGTTAACCCCGCATCAATTTTCACCAAGGTTTTCCATGGTGTGTAATAAAGCGTGAGATCCGTCATATCAACATCGTACTTAGAACGCACAGCGGAGTTAGCCGCAAAGTGTCGGCCATCCATCTCCACATTGGCACCGAGGGTACCATTGGCGGAATCTTTTAATGTCATGTGGCGCAAGCGCACATTCGGCACCATGGGTACAAAGTGTTCTAGCCCAATGTACATCACCGCCGTATTATCGCTGCCAAAGCCTAAATCGCCACGGGCATTCACACTCTCTTTGCCATGGCTCCCAATGGTGCCGGAGGGCTTGGCATTCCAAGTATAAATCCCCCCGTATACATCAATGAGCGGCGCACCACTGGCCATTGATGCCATACCCAACATAGCTGCCCCAAGCATTATTTTTTTCATGGTGTTTTCCTGTTCAGTAAAATCCTAGTACTGTGTCAGTATCGCACTCATTAGCCCCCACTGCCAACACCTCCTTTAAGAACTTGCTTCACACCTCTTTAGCCTAAATGAAGCAATAACTTACACTCTTGGTCTGTGCCCTTTACGCTTTTTTATTTACACTTACCCCGTTTCCCATTCTTGAGTGATTAAGAAGACTATGAGTTTTTGGTTTGGTTTAGATCATTTGCTGTTCGCCCTCATGCGCCTGTTTTTAACCTGGTGCACGCGCATTACATTAATCCCTGAAGAAATTGATAAACTCGGCATCGATGCCAATACCCCCACCCTATATGTATTGCGCGATCGTTCCATTGCGGATTTACTGATCTTAGAAAAAGAAGCCAAACGCCTTGGCCTTCCTAAACCCACCGCCATGCTACCCATGGCGCGCCCCCATCGCCGGCGCAGTTATAGCTACATGTACCGCCGCAAACATATGTTTAGCCGCCAACGCGTAGCACAACAATCTGGCCATTTAGATACTTTGATTACTCACTTACGTGAGCATGGCGATCAAGATGTACAAATTGTGCCTGTGGCCTTGTATTGGGGCCGCGGACCCGAAAAAGAGAGCTCTCTGTGGAAGGTGATTTTTTCCAACAACTGGTCTGCCCCTGGGTTTATTAAAAAGTTTTTTATTATTCTCACCCAAGGACGTCAGCTGTATTTAAGCGTGAGTGAACCGCTTTCATTGCGCGAGCTGGTGGATGAAAAAATTTCTGAAGAACGGGTGGCACGTAAGGCCAAACGTATTTTGCGGGTGCACTTCCGCCGCCAACAAGAAGCCATGATTGGGCCAGACCTTTCCCATCGCCGCACTCTGGTGAACAATTTATTGCTCAGCACCCCTATTCGTGAAGCCATTCAACGCAGCGCGGAAGAAGCCGATGAAAGCTATGCCAAACACGAGCGCAAAGCCCGCCGCTATGCCATGGAAATCGCTTCTGATTACTCCCACACCGTGATTCGTTTTCTAGAAATTTTATTAGAGTGGGTGTGGAACCGCCTTTATAGTGGCTTAAAAGCTTACAATACGGATCATTTATCCGAGATTGCGAAAACTCACACCTTAGTTTATACCCCCTGCCACCGTAGCCATGCGGATTACTTGCTACTGAGCTACTTGGTTTACAAGGCAGGCTATGCGCCTCCTCATATAGCGGCCGGTGTGAACCTCAATCTGCCCATTATTGGCACCATTTTACGACGCGGTGGCGCCTTCTTCCTACGTCGCAGCTTTAGAGATAACCCTCTCTACGGGGCCGTGTTTAATGAGTACCTGCATATTATTCTTAGCCGCGGCTATTCCATTGAATATTTTGTGGAGGGCGGACGCAGCCGCAGTGGTCGCATGCTGCCACCCCGTGCTGGCATGCTCGCCATGACGGTACAAAGTTACCTGCGCGATCGCAATCGCCCCATTGCCTTTGTGCCCGTTTATGTGGGTTATGAAAAGCTAATGGAAGGCAGCACTTATATTGGTGAGCTCACCGGCAAGCAAAAGCAAAAGGAAAGCTTTTTGGGCTTCTTCCGCTCCCTTTCCATTTTGCGTCGCCATTTTGGTGAAGTGCATGTGAGCTTTGGGGATCCTATTTTGCTAGAGGATTATTTGGCGGAACAAATCCCCCAATGGGAAGACACCAAAACCGCCGAAGGGGAAACCCTACGCAGCGCCATTGGCAATCTAGGTTTAGAAATTGTTTCCCGCATTAACGCCGCCGCCGTGGCCAACCCTGTGAACCTGCTTTCCTTGGCTTTGCTCGGCACCCCCAAGCACGCCATGGATGAGGCGCAACTGCGCCGCCAGTTACAACTGTATATGACGTTACTTGAACAGGCGCCCTATAGCCCTTGGGTAAACTTAGCCAACACCAGCCCCAGCGATACCATTGAATACGGCATTGCTAACGACTTCATCACTCGCAAAGAGCACCCCTTAGGCAACATTATTAGCACCGATGCCCACACCGCCTTACAAATGGCCTACATTCGCAACAACAGCTTACACCTGTTTGTATTGCCTGGTTTAGTGTGTTCCTTATTGGTGGATGCTCATCGTATTAGCCGCCAGCAAATTCAAGAACTGGTGCAATTGCTCTACCCTTTCTTCCAAGGGGAATACTATTTACCTTGGAATACCGAGGACGCCTTAAAGGAACAGGTGGATAAAATCCTCCATACTCTCTGTGAGCAAGGACTCATTGAGCAACAAGACCAGTACTATAGTGGCGCCCCCCACAACACCCTGGCCAACGATTTGCTCACTCACCTTGCTCAAACCGTGGCTCAGGCTCTGGAGCGCTTTTACCTCACTATTCGCATTTTGGTGCAACAGGGCAAACAGCAGCTCACACAGCAAACCTTGGAGGATATGGCGCACTTAACCGCAGAACGCCTGAGCCTGTTATTTGAGTTCAATTCACCGGAGTTTTTTGATCGCACCGTATTAAGAAACTTCATTCAGCAGTTGGTAACCTATGATTTGGTAACAGTGGAAGCGGACGAAACCCTCAGCTTTGATCATCGCCTGCTTGCCCTTGATAGCGAGGCACGTCGAATGCTCAGTCCGAGCCTGCGACAAGCCATTGCCCAGCTCACCCGCCGTGATATCCCAGGCCCACCCAATACTGCAACTGCTTAACACCACCCGCCCTTTGAGGCGGGTTTTCTTAATCTGTAAAAAAACTGTGTTAACATAAGCGCCGCAACTATTTGGGAGTGCCCTATGAAACCTCATCCCCTGTACCAAAAAGTGTTACGTGAACATCATCTTTTTGCGGCATTAAATGAGCAGCAACTCATTGAACTACTCAACGATAGCCGGCTGGTGAATTTAGAAAAGGGTGAAACGGTATTTTCCCAAGGGGATGAATGCCATTATTTTTGCTTTGTGATTTCTGGCAGCATTAAAATTTTTCGCACCACGCCCGATGGCCAAGAAAAAGTGCTGGAGGTTATTGGAGATCGCAGCACCTTTGCCGAAGCCATGATGTTTATGGGTCGAGATACCTATGTGGCCTCTGCACAGGCAGTGCAACCCACACAGCTGCTGATGCTTTCAAACACTGTGTATCGGGAGTTAGTGCGCCGTAGTGAAGACACAGCCATGGCCCTGCTGGCCGCATTATCCGTGCGTCTGCACCGCCGTGTAAGCGAAATAGAAATGCTCTCCTTAAAAAACGCCACCCACCGGGTTATTCGCTACCTACTCTCCCAGGGGCTGCGCCAATGTGGCGATTGCCAAGAATTAAGCTTTGAACTCCCCATGGCAAAACGCTTGGTGGCAGGGCATTTATCCATTCAACCAGAAACCTTCTCCCGCATTTTGCATAACCTCAGCAGCGAAGGCCTTATTCGCGTGGACGGCCGCATGATTTGTATTTTGGATCGTGAACGGCTAGAAAATTTCGATTAAGCCATACGGCTACGCCAACACGTCCAACCTAAGGCCACCATGGCAGCGCTCCATAAAGCCGCCGCTCCATAGAGGCCTGCCACCCCGCCCAGTAAACCTTGCCCCACACGCAATAGGGCGGCCCCATTCATGAGGGCACTGGCCACATGGCCACTGATTAACGCATTAGGATCACGAAACCGTTGAATCATTCGCGTGCGCGCCATAATCGTTACCGTGAGTGTTCCTAAGGCGCCCACGGTAATGGCATGGGCACCTGCCGTGCGCCAGGCACAGTGCCCCAAAAAGCTCAACCCCAACAACAATAACCCCACCCCTAACCAAGCATACCCTGAGGCTAGCCAAAGCAAATCCCAACGCCTCTTGCAATGCCATAGCTGCCAACGCCACATTCGCACAAGCACCAACACTCCCACCACGGCTAAACAGGCCCCCGCTAACGACGGTGCCCACCACCCTGCCCCCATGGCAAGGAACAATAAAATAATGCCGGCCCCCTCAATATTGGGTTGCACCCGTGCAGGCATGGGAATTTTTTGACGGATTAAATGCCCCGCCACCGCAGGGGCTAAGGTACGTCCCCCCATAAAAAACATCAGCAAGCAAAGCCCCATCAACAGCACCCAAATGGCCTCCCTTCCCCACGCCACGGGCAAGGCCACAGCCACCACACTTAGGCTGAGCAGCAGCAACAAAGGAACCAAACTCCTGTTGCGCCACTTCTTAGCAGAACGAGCAAACCGTGGCACCGTTAACCAAGCAAAACACAAGCCCAATAATAAAGCGGTGCCCACAGCTAAGCCCGAAAAAGGTGCCATGAGGAATGTTAAACGCCCTGCAACCCATACGAATAACACACCACCAAGAAGCCGCCAGCTCACTTTCCCCAACAAATACCCCAACACCACCACAATGGCATAGCCTGCTAAGAGCTCATGTATATGACCATGGCGGCTAAGTAAGCCAGGGGGCGCCCATAGGTGCCCCAACATGGCCAACACAGACCAAGGCAATACAATGGCACCATACAAGGCCGCCACGGGGAATAAATAATAACTGGCCAACACCTTAGAAGAGGTTTTCAATGCTCACTCGCCTCAATTAGGAATATTTCGTGAATTTTTAATGGCTATTTTCCTTCATACTAATTTATCTTTCCTTAATAACACCATAATTTTTATTGATTTTTTTATCTTTTATTCGCTTGATTTTAATCATGTCACCCCATAAATAAGTTGTAGACTTCTGTTACTCCCTATGCTCGGTATGTATACTGACACCTGCATAACGCATAAAATCACATAACAGTTGTGAGATTAGTGAGGAATACTATGAAAAAACTACTCATCCCAGTGGTTGCACTAGGTGCAACATTCTTGGTTCAGCCCGCCATGGCTGATGGTGAAGAACTGTTCAACACCAAAGGCTGTGTGGCTTGCCACTCCGTAGATAACAAAATTGTTGGTCCTGCATTTAAAGACGTTGCTGAAAAGTATGCCGATGAAGAGGACGCTGCCGAAACTGTGGCTTCTCACATTAAAAACGGTAGCAGCGGCGCTTGGGGCCCCGTGCCCATGCCCCCCAACAACGTGACCGAAGAAGAAGCGGCCACACTTGCTGAGTGGGTACTTAGCCAATAATACCTCCGTGCTGCTAGCGTCTCCGCTAGCAGCATCTGCCCTCGCCTCCAAGGGTCAATTCCCGTAAAGTAAAACCACAGTTAACGGAGGCCTTCTTATGTCATCATCCTTCTTGCAACAACTTGGTATTACTGTTCCCCTTCTCCAAGCCCCCATGGCGGGAGCCACCACCCCCGCACTCGCGGCCGCTGTATCCAATGCGGGCGCCCTTGGCGGCCACGGCTGTGCCGCCCTAAGCGTGGAAGCGGTGGCAAATCATATTCAAGAAATTCGTCGTCACACTTCAGGCCCCTTTAACCTTAATTTCTTTTGCCATGATCCCACCCCCTTGGATAACCAACAGGCGCAACAATGGATAGAACACTTTCGCCCCTTATTCACAGCGCTTAACGCCCCCACGCCTAACACACTAACCGCCGGCTACACTAGCCTGAACCACAATCCTGCCATGGTGGATTTGCTGCTTAAGAAAAAGCCCGCTGTACTTAGTTTTCATTTTGGTGTGCCTACTCCAGAGATGGTGCGCGCCTTTAAAGCGCAGGGCATTATTTTACTTGGCTGCGCCACCCGCCTTTCAGAAGCGGAAGCCATCGCCCATGCAGGGTTAGATGGCATCATTGTGCAAGGTAAAGAAGCGGGCGGGCATCAAGGGGTATTCAATCGCAACGCCACTGTATTTGAGCCCTTATTACAGCTTTTACCTCGTATTCAACGGCAAGTATCACTGCCTTTAATTGCCGCTGGTGGGATAATGACAGGTGAGCACATTGCGCGCGTTATGCAAGCAGG
>CALEAR010000340.1 GCA_937943665.1 uncultured Alcanivoracaceae bacterium | reverse complement strand
TGCTCGAAGGCATGGTGGAAACCCGCACGTCCACATCGCGCCCACCGAGGCGTAAGGAAATACGGCCATCTTGCGGAATACGTTTTTCCGCAATATCTAAACGCGCCATTACCTTAATACGCGATACCAATAAGGGAGCAAGCTCGCGCCGAGGGGCAAGCACTTCCCGCAACACCCCATCCACCCGCATGCGCACCAATAGGCGCTTTTCGAAGGTTTCAATATGAATATCAGAGGCATCTTCGCGAATGGCTTCCTGTAGCAGGGCGTTAATTAACCGAATAATAGGGGCATCATCTTCTTGTTCAAGCAAATCGGAGGTTTCAGGCAAAGCCTCCGCAAGGCTAGCTAAATCCATTTCCTCTAGGCTATCCGCAGCTTCTGCGGCTGCACCACGTTGTTGCTCATAGGTAATGGCTAAAGCATTAGCAAACTCATCTTCCGATAAGTTAACCACAGGGGGCAATACACCAAGAGTCCGCTGTACTTCAGCAAGGATTTCCATACTCACAGGCGGCACACAACAAAGTTGAGTTTCACCTTGGTGCTCACGCACTAACACCCGATGGCGACGTGAAAACCCATAATTAAATAATGCTGTGTTAGCCGCCTCTGTTTCATCCTCATGTTCATGAGCAGTGGGGAGAGTATTGGTGATGGCGTTATTTTCTTGTTCTCGTTCTGGGGATGCGTTGGGCATCATAACCTCATATATTCACTCTGTGCTAAGAGGCAAAAAAATGTTTCATGAAAATCAACCCTTAGGAAGATAGCCTATTGTAAAGCCACTGCCTACCTTTGTCTGCCTCAGTGCCCAATAAAAAAGCGCAGTCAAGCTGCGCTTTTTTATTCACGGCGTGGATCACGCGAGAGTATCCTCTGGCACTCTCACCCACCCCTCCATGAGCACTCGAGCGCTGCGGCTCATAATGGCCTCAGTAACTGTCCATTGGCCAGCGTTCTTCTGTGCCTTAGCACCCACTCGTAAGGTACCTGAGGGGTGGCCAAATCGTACGGAATCACGTTCACCACCACCGGCGGCCTCATTCACCACTGTGCCAGGTATACAAGCGGCGGCGGCAATGGCCACGGCGGCGGTGCCCATCATGGCATGGTGCAATTGCCCCATGGAAAGCGCACGCACGAGCAAATCGATCTCATCTGCCGTAATGGCCTTACCACTTGAGGCCGTATAGCTAGCTGGAGGCGCCACAAAGGCAATTTTAGGGGTGTGCTGTCGTGAAGCGGCTTCATCAATGTGGGAAATCAACCCCATGGCCACAGCCCCATGGGCGCGAATGGCCTCAAAGCGTGCTAAGGCCTCGGGGTCCCCATTAATATCGCCCTGCAGCTCTGTTCCCGTATAACCAATATCCTCGGCACGCACAAAGATGGTGGGAATACCCGCACTGATCATAGTGGCATCAAAGGTGCCCACCCCTGGCACTGTTAAAGTATCCACCAAGTTACCGGTGGGAAACATGGGCGTGCCATCATCAGCGGCGGGATCTTTAAAGGCTACTTCCACCTCCGCCGCAGGGAAAGTGACTCCATCGAGCTCAAAATCCCCAGTTTCTTGCACCTCTCCATGGGTAATGGGAATCTTCGCCACAATGGTTTTTTGAATATTTACTTGCCAAATACGCACCGTGCAATAGCCATTTTCAGGAACCTTTTCTGCAGGAATCAGCCCCGAAGAAATGGCAAAGGCCCCCACCGCAGCCGTGAGATTGCCGCAGTTACCACTCCAATCAATAAAAGGTTTATCGATGGATACCTGGCCAAACAAGTAATCTACATCATGATCTGGCACAGAGGGTGGAGAGAGAATCACTGTTTTACTGGTGCTCGAGGTGGCGCCGCCCATACCATCAGTGTGCTTACCGTAAGGATCAGGGCTACCAATGACCCGCAACAGTAGTTTATCCCGTGCTGGCCCTGGGGTTTGAGCTACCTCAGGCAAATCTTGTAATCGAAAAAACACCCCTTTACTGGTGCCACCGCGCATATAGGTGGCAGGAATTCTTATTTGACCGGCCATAATACTTCCTCATGAATAAAAAGGAGCTGCGCACTAGCCGGTGGCAGCTCCTTGAATGGCATCACAGCGAAAGGCTAAACCTTTCAAGCAGCGTTTATTGAGACGCCGCTTCCTCTGCTAGAAACTCCTGAGCAAAGCGCTGTAACACACCACCTGCGTTATAAGTGACCACTTCATCTTGGGTGTCCAAGCGACAAATCACGGGCACTTCTTCCACATCACCGTTACGGCGCTTGATCACCAAAGTTAATGTGGCGCCAGGCGCTGGGGTGCCTTTCACGGAATAGGTTTCCGTGCCATCAAGGCCTAATGTAATGCGCGTGGTACCTTCCTCAAACTGCAGAGGCAAGATCCCCATACCCACCAAGTTGGTGCGGTGAATGCGCTCAAACCCTTCAGCCACAATGGTTTCTACACCCGCAAGACGTGGCCCTTTGGCTGCCCAGTCACGGGAAGAACCCTGCCCATAAGCCGCCCCCGCAATAATAATTAAGCGGTTGCCACGCTCTTGATGGGTTTCAATAGCTTCCCACATGCGCATTACCTTGCCCTCGGGCTCCACACGGGCCAAGGAGCCCTGGATCACGTTGCCCTCTTCATCGCGCACCATTTCATTAAAGAGCTTGGGGTTCGCGAAGGTGGCACGCTGAGCGGTGAGGTGATCCCCACGGTGGGTGGCATAGGAGTTAAAATCTTCCTCGGGTAACCCCATGGAAGCCAAGTATTCACCCGCAGCACTATCCGCCGTAATGGCGTTAGAGGGTGAGATATGGTCCGTGGTGATGTTATCTCCAAGAATGGCCAATGGGATCAGGTCCGTGAGTGTGTTCTCCGCCGCTAAAGCACCCTCCCAGTAAGGTGGGCAGCGAATATAAGTACTCTTTTCGCGCCACTCGTAAAGGGGGCTTTCCGCACGCTTTACATCATCCAAGTTAAACATGGGGATGTAAATTTGGTTGAACTGCTCTGGTTTCACGTACTCATCCACAATAGCATCGATCTCCTCATCGGAGGGCCAAATATCCTTCAAGGTGATGGGGTTGCCCTGCTCATCAACACC
Organism: uncultured Alcanivoracaceae bacterium; assembly: GCA_937943665.1. Classification (GTDB taxonomy): domain Bacteria; phylum Pseudomonadota; class Gammaproteobacteria; order Pseudomonadales; family Alcanivoracaceae; genus CALEAR01. The sequence continues at coordinate 1,465 of CALEAR010000340.1, read as the reverse complement.
AAGGGGATCGCGCTCAATATCAAACAAAGTGGTACCCGCAATGGCATAGGCCACCACTAAAGGCGGAGAGGCCAAAAAGGCTTCTTTCACGTGGGGGTGAATACGGCCATCAAAGTTACGGTTACCCGAAAGTACCGCTGTGGTGTGAATACCACGCTCAAGCACTTCTTTTTCAAGCTCAGGGTCTAAGGCGCCGCTCATGCCGTTACAAGTGGTGCAAGCAAAGCCCACAATACCAAAGCCAAGTTGCTCTAGCTCAGGTAATAAACCCGCTTCCTTTAGATACAGTTCGATCACACGGGAACCTGGGGCAAAGGAAGTTTTCACCCACGGCTTACGGGTTAAGCCCAATTCATTAGCACGCTTAGCGATCAGCCCCGCCGCTACCACGTTACGGGGGTTACTGGTGTTGGTGCAGCTCGTAATGGCCGCTAAAATCAACGCATGATCGGGCATGCGATCATCGCTCATGGGCTCCCATTCACCGGCAATGCCTTTTTCACGCAATTCTGCGGTGGCCACACGAGCATGAGGGCGTGAAGGACCGGCCACGTTTCTTACCACAGTGGATAAATCAAAACGCAGTACACGCTCATATTCAGCGGTTTTAAGATCCGAAGACCAAAGGCCAGTGTGCTTAGCGTACTTTTCCACCAGCTTCACTTGCTCATCTTCACGGCCCGTGAGTTTGAGATAATCGATGGTTTGTTCATCGATATAAAACATGGCCGCAGTGGCACCGTATTCCGGCGTCATATTGGAAATGGTGGCACGGTCCCCAATGGTGAGGCTGTCCGCCCCTTCACCAAAGAATTCAATGTAGGCCGAAACCACATTTTCCTCTCGCAGGAACTCCGTTAAGGCCAGCACAATATCTGTGGCAGTAATACCAGGCTGACGCTTACCCACCAATTCCACACCCACAATATCGGGGTGGCGCATCATGGTGGGATGGCCAAGCATCACCACTTCGGCTTCTAGGCCACCTACCCCAATGGCAATAACACCAAGGGCATCCACGTGGGGGGTATGCGAATCCGTACCCACACAGGTGTCAGGGAAAGCAATGCCGTTGCGATTCTGCACCACAGGAGACATTTTCTCCAAGTTAATTTGGTGCATAATCCCGTTACCCGCACGAATCACATCAATGTTTTCAAAGGCGGTGCGTGTCCAATCAATAAAGTGGAAGCGGTCTTCATTACGACGCAACTCCACTTCCTTGTTCTTTTCGATGGCATCCGGATCATAGCCACCGTATTCCACGGCGAGGGAGTGATCCACAATCAACTGTGTGGGCACCACGGGGTTCACCTTCCAAGCGTCACCACCACGCTTGGCAATGGCTTCACGCAAACCGGCTAAATCCACCAAGGCGGTACCACCCAAAATATCGTGGGTTACCACACGGGCTGGATACCAAGGGAAATCTCGATCCCGTTTGCGATAAATTAACTGCTTAAGA
>CALEAR010000339.1 GCA_937943665.1 uncultured Alcanivoracaceae bacterium | reverse complement strand
TACGAGATCAGATCTGGTGACTGGAGTTCAGACGTGTGCTCTTCCGATCTCGGTGTTGGCCTCCTGCGCCATTCCTGGCATTTACCCGCCAGTGAGCCTTTGGGCGAAAAACATGGAAGGGGAAAAAGTGCCCTATATTCCTGGCCGCAAATTTGTGGATGGCTCCATTCAAGATGATTTACCCATTCGCCGCTTAGCGCGCTTGTATGGCATTAACCACTCCATTGTGAGCCAAACCAACCCCCATGTGGTGCCCTTTATGTCGCGCTCGCAGGCCATTAAACAAGGGGGCTTTATGCCCATCACCCGCACCTGGTTGCGCCGCAGCCTTGCCATGAATGCCTCCTTTGGGCTGGATTTACTCCATGACCGTGTGCAATCCAACGATTTAGGGTTAGTGGTGGATAAAATCCGCAGTATTTTAATGCAAAAGTACGATGGAGATATTAATATCATACCCCCGCGCCGCCCCTTAAACATATTCCGCGTACTGGCCAACCCCAGCGTGGAAGATGTGCGTGATTTTATTCGCACCGGCGAGCGCACCACTTGGCCACGCATGGATATGATCCGTAATACCACCCAAATTAGCCGCACCTTTAGGGATTGCATGCATCGCTTAAACCAGCAGGGCCAAGCACATATTCGGGCCGCCAGCCAAAACACAGCGGCGGCTAGCAATGTGGTGCCCTTAGGCTCGGCCACCACTAACAAGCAACACAAAAAGAGCGAATAATCATGGAAATTACTCAACAGCGCGTGGTGGCCTTCCACTACACCATTTACGATGCCACCACCCATGAGGAGTTAGAAAACTCCCATGAGCACAGCCCCACGCTGTATTTACACGGCACCCAAAGCGTACTGCCGCACTTGCAAGAGGCCTTAGAGGGCAAAAAGGCAGGCGAAAGCCTCACCCTGACCCTGCCCCCCGAAAAGGCCTACGGCCAACGCAGCGATGACCTCATACAGCGCATTCCTGCCAAATACCTTAAGCACCTTAAAAAATACCAAGTGGGCGATATTGTGCCCGTGAACACGGATCGCGGGCAGCAATGGGTAACCATTCTGAAAAAGGGCCTTAAAACCGTGGATGTGGATGGCAACCACCCCTTCGCCGGAAAAACCCTCACCTTTGAAATACAAGTGGAAAGCGTGCGTGAAGCCACCGAAGAGGAATTGGCCCATGGCCACGCCCACGGGCCCGGTGGGGTTGAGCACTAGTTTTGTAACAAAGCCCCTCATACAAACCCAGGGTGCGCAATTGTGAAACCCCAAAACAACTGGGATAATACAGCGCACCTTCATTAGCATTAGTAAACTTCTATGGTAGATCCAGCACAGCGTCGCTTATCCCGTTGGTATGAAGTGATTCTCTTCAACCGACTGTTTTTATTTGTTCTTGGCTATACCATAGTGGTGCTGCTACCCACCCACCTACAATGGGGCATTGCACTCACCGCCTTGCCCCAGCAGGGGGTTATCATTAATACCCTAAGCGCTAACTCCATTGCTTATGCGAGTAGTGCTTTTATCCTTTATAAATTGAGCCATTACCCTGGCACCCGCACCCTGCCTTTTATTGTGCCCACGGTGATTACCTCGTGGCTGGTGGTTTTTAGTTTGTTTTTATTCTTTCGTGAAAGCGCTTTTTCACGGCCTGTGTTGATTATCTCCTTTATTTTGGCCATGGGCTGGGCCTTTCTTGGCTACTTTTTTGCCCGCCGCTATCGCCAGCCTAAACTTGCCGTGGTGCCCTTTGGCCGTGCCTTTGAATTGTGCCCCGTGCATAACGCCCCCACTTGTTTATTAGAAGAACCATTGCTTGAAGAGCGCCGCTTTGATGCCGTGGTAGCAGATTTACACGCCAAGGATATGCCCGCCGAATGGCAAACCTTTTTAGCCAAATGCACCTTGGCGCATATTCCCGTGTATCACAGCCAACATGTGCTGGAATCCCTCACCGGCCGAGTGAAGATTGATCATTTATCTGAAAACAACTTTGGTGCACTGATTCCCTCCGGCTTGTACGCAGGCATAAAACGCTTAGTGGAAACCTTAGTGGTGCTTGCCCTTATGCCCCTGTGGCTGCCAGTAATTTTGATCACCGGCATTATTATTAAGCTTGAAAGCGAAGGCCCCATGTTTTTTGTGCAAGAGCGCGTGGGCCAAGGCAACCGAGATTTTAAGGTGTATAAGTTGCGCAGCATGTGCAAGGATTCCGAAAAGGATGGCGCCCAATTTGCTCAGGCCGATGATATGCGCGTAACCCGCGTGGGCCGCTTTATTCGCAAAACCCGCCTTGATGAACTGCCACAGTTTTTTAATATTTTAAAAGGCGATATGAGCCTCATTGGCCCCCGCCCCGAGCAACGCTACTTTGTGGATCAGTTTGAAAAGGAAATCCCCTTTTATTCCTACCGCCACGTGGTAAAGCCCGGCATTACCGGTTGGGCGCAAGTGGTGCATGGATATGCCGCCGATGCGGAAGATACAAAAGTAAAAATCGAACATGATTTTTACTACATTAAAAACTTTTCTTTGTGGCTGGATTTGCTCATAGTGCTCAAAACCATTCGCACCATACTCACGGGCTTTGGGGCAAGGTAGTACAAATATAAGCAGTAATCGTTGTAGCTCCTAGTGTTGCTGACATGAAAAACGCATGATAATAATCAGGGTTATCACAGTGAAGGCAGGAGCTGCTTTTAGCACTCAGCCAACAAAAAGCAAACGCCAAAACGTTCCCATTTTGCGCAAAGCAAGATGCAAACCAAACGCAAAA
>CALEAR010000338.1 GCA_937943665.1 uncultured Alcanivoracaceae bacterium | reverse complement strand
GCGACCACCGAGATCTACACTCTTTCCCTACACGACGCTCTTCCGATCTGGCCCTTTCAACCTATTGGTCAGCGATGGTCACAGCCTTTGGTACATGAGTAATCGAGGCGGGGAGCCCACTGAACTTGCCCCTGGCATTTACGGTCTAAGTAACGGATTGCTTGATGACCCTTGGCCAAAAGTAGAATGGGGAAAAGCTACCTTGAAGCGGCATTTGCACAGTGAAGATGCAGCGTTATTTCAACTGCTAACCAATAACACACAACCTGATGATGATAAGCTACCCAACACGGGAGTGGGCATGGAAATGGAACGCTTAGTGGCCCCTTTGTTCATTCAATCGAGCGAATATGGCACTCGCTCAAGCACCATTGTACGCCTGCTTGAAAACGGTGAATGGCGCATGGCGGAGCAGCAATGGGACCCACAGGGCAACCCTGCAGGGCCCGTACGTAAAAGCCACTAAGGACGTTCCAATACCACTTGGCCAAAGTGGTTAAAGAATGCCACTAACGCCTCTTCATCAAGCTCTTTCATCACTTTATTTGTTACCGCATGAATGGCTTTACGGCTACCCTCCACGCCCACATTCAATGCCTTTGAAATCACAAAGCCCATTTTCACATGCTCTGTGGGAGCCACAAAAAAGTTATCAATAATTTCATCGGCAATGCGATCCATAACACTGGTGAGCAACGTAATGTTCTCTTGTGCCTTCCCCTCATCGCAAAGCGCCTTAGCCTGTTCAAAGTCCTGTGCTAATTGAGGTGGAATCGTAATGCATATGCGCGGTTTATTATCGTTGGCAGTTTCCGCTTCCCACATTTGCTCTTTCATGAGTTGTGCCAAGGGGGCAAGCTCTTGCGGCTTGCTCTTTTTAAAAATTTGTCGAGTGAGCGCATGGGAGGCTTTTTTAGCGGTACTCACAGCAAAATCAATCACTCGCTGTTGGCCACCAGATAAACGAACAAACTGGGTGGGCTGCACCAAAAACAATTGCAGCATGTCATCTGTCATGCCATCAACGCGATCAATGAGAATCTGCGCCGTTTCGGAGCGCCCCTCCGCCTGAGCCGATAAAAATGCATGGGAGTGAGCGAGAGTTTGCTCACCAATGGGAACCGCAATCACATGGGCCATTTTTATACCTTTCTTTTGTTGTGTTAATACGTATGAAAACGGCCATGCTATAAAAAACATGGCCGTGCCTAAAGGCTGCTTCGCCTAACATTGGCAGCCGCTTATGTCACTACAGGGCCTCTTCAAAGCGGCGACGCATATTTTCGCGATGGGCGCGCACCACAGGGGCTAATTCGTGCAAGGCTTTTGAATACACTTCACGCTTAAAGTGCACCACCTTTTTAATGGGGTACCAATAATTCACCCAACACCATTCCTGAAACTCCGGTTGGCCACTGTGAGCTAAATTAATGTTGGCTTCAGGGCTTTCTAAGTGCAGTAAAAACCATTTTTGCCGCTGCCCAATGCACTGCCTTTGATTACCTCTACGACGGCGCAAAAAGTGCCGGGGCAATTGATAACTCAACCACCCTTGGGTGCACCCTAACACTCTGACATCCTTTTCCGTTAAGCCTACTTCCTCTTCTAGCTCTCTAAACAGCGCCTCCTCGGGGGTTTCACCTTCCATCATGCCGCCCTGAGGGAATTGCCATGCATCGCGCTTGCCCATGCGGCGACCCCAGAATACGCGGCCGCGCGCATCCACAATGACCATGCCAACATTGAGGCGATATCCTCGTTCGTCAATGATACCTGTCATCTCTCTGCCTACTTACATTCATGGTTACATTACACCCTATGGCGCTATCGGTGGCAATGGCAACCGCTGGATAAAAAATTTGCTATGCTAGCGTTTTGTTTAATTCCACAGGAGCTGCGTGCCATGACCTTGGCTATTTTTGATCTTGATAACACCCTTCTTGCTGGGGATTCCGATCACCTTTGGGGTGAATTTTTGATCCAACAAGGTTTGGTGGATAAGGACGCCTTCAAAACAAAAAATGATCAGTTCTATCAGGATTACCTTAATGGTGAATTGGACATTTTTGCTTATCAAAAGTTTGTTTTAGGCTTTTTGGCGCAACACAGTTTGGTGGAATTGGCCACTTGGCACCAACAGTTTATGGATGAGGTGATCAAGCCCATTATGTTGCCTAAGGCCTTTGAGCTAATTGCCAAGCATCGCCAACAAGGCCATTACATTATGATTATCACTGCCACTAATGATTTTATCACCGCTCCCATTGCGGAAGCCTTCGAGGTGGATCACCTCATTGCTGTTACTGCAGAGCGTGATGAATACGGTGGCTACACAGGCAATGTATCGGGCACCCCTTCCTTCCACGAGGGGAAGATTACCCGTTTAAATGAGTGGCTCGCCGAAAACCCTGGCTACTCCATGGAGGGCAGCTACTTTTATAGTGATTCACACAATGATCTGCCGCTGCTAAACCTAGTGGATAACCCCATGGCTGTGAATCCCGATGACACCTTGAAGCAGGTTGCAGAAGAAAAAGGTTGGCCCATTTTGGATTTACGCCAATAACCATGCGTATTTATCCGTTAGAGAGGTTCCCCATTTCAGGGTTTGCGGGAATACGTGAGCGCGTGCTTATTCAAGATCGCCAGTATTTTGCTCAACTTCTACCAGAGGAACCTCTCAATGGCTTTGGCCCCTTGGTATACCTTGCCAGTGCGTGGTTTTTGCCTAAAGGCAGCACGGGCTTACATCACCATCAGCAAGTGGATATTGTGAGTGTGTTGCCCAGAGGCTCCATGCTGCATCAAGGCAGCATTGGCCACAATGAAGTGTTACAAGCAGGAGAAATTCAAATCCAACGCAGTGGTGAAGAAGGGTTCTCGCACAACGAAATCAACCCTCATACTCAGCCGCAACCCTTTATCCAACTGTGGCTTGCCCCCATAGCACAGCAAAGAGCCAGCTATGAGCGCGTTACAATACACCCTCAGGGCATAACAGTGGTGGAATCCCGAGAGAATTTTGAGCTTGGCCTTGGTCATTTGCCCCCAGGAGGGTGTTGGGAGCTCCCCGCTTCGGGGTTACTGTTCTTACTACAAGGTGAAGCCACCATAAACAGCGCCGCACAGGTAAAAAAACCACAACGGGGAGGGTTGCTGCGCACTCCAGAAACAGCCCTGATTACCGCAGATGCTTCCTTGCAATTTCTTTACGCCTTATTAAAAAAATAACCCCTCAACGAGGGGTTATAAACTCACCTACTCAGCCGTGGCCTGTGCTTCGTAATCCTCAGCACTGAGCAATGCTCCAAGTTCACTTTCCAAGGCATCACTGGGCTTTAATTTAAATAGCCAACCTTCATCATAGGGGCTATCGTTAATGAGCTCAGGTTCATCTTCCAAGGCGTCGTTAATAGCCACCACTTCGCCGGATACAGGCGCATAAATATCAGAAGCGGCTTTCACTGATTCTAGCACCGCCAACTCCGCCCCCATTTCAAAGAATTCCCCCACTTCGGGCAATTCTGCATACACCACATCGCCCAAGGCATCTTGTGCAAAATCCGTAATCCCCACCACCACGGTGCCATCTTCTTCTACTAATACCCACTCGTGGGTACTTGCGTAGCGTAGTTCATCACGCAATTCGCTCATTTTACTTCCTCAATAGGTGAACCAATATAACAAGGTGGGAAGTGTAGCATGCTTGCCAAGTAACGCATCCTTTAGGGCCACTTTAGGGCAATTTGAGGTAAGTCTCCCGTACGTCCAAGGGCATGATCCGAAAAATGCTGTTTAATGGGGGGCAAACGATTCACCCAGCGCATGCCGGTGTTACGCAACCAACGCCACTCAAGGCTGCGCT
>CALEAR010000337.1 GCA_937943665.1 uncultured Alcanivoracaceae bacterium | reverse complement strand
CAAGTGCTTACAAAGCTTGCTGAAAAAGCGGCAGGCGCAAACGCCACCGGTACCCTCAATATTGTGGCCACGGGACCCGATAGCCAGTGGCACATTACCTTAGGCGAGGCTCAGCTTCACCAAGGTACTGCGAATGATGCCGAGGCCACCCTCACCGGAGAAGATGCCAAATTGGCGGAGTGGATTGAGGGTAAAAACACCTTACAACGCCTGTATCAGCACGGCGAATTACGTATTGATGGCAGCGTGAACCTTGTGCGCGCCCTTGCCGACCTATTGGAGAAATAACATGACACGCAGAGTAAACGTGATTGGTGTGGGCATGACAAAATTCACCAAACCCGGTGAAAGCCCCGATTACCACGAAATGGCCCGTGAGGCGGGCCTTGCTGCCCTCGATGATGCGGGCATTGCCTACGAGGATATAGAACAAGCCTTTTGTGGCTATGTGTATGGCGATTCCACCTGTGGCCAACGCGCCGTGTATGAGCTCGGGCTCACGGGCATTCCCGTGGTGAACGTGAACAACAACTGTTCCACGGGCTCATCTGCCCTGTTTTTAGCGCGCCAAGCCATTGCAGGTGGGTTGGCGGAATGTGTATTGGTGGTGGGATTCGAGAAAATGGAACGCGGTGCCTTAGGCTCCAAGTTTAATGACCGTGAAAACCCCATGGGGCAACATGCGCAAGTGATGATTAACGAACAAGGCTTCACCCAAGCACCACCTGCGGCACAAATGTTTGGCGGTGCGGGCCGTGAGTACCGTTTTAAATACGGCACCAAGCGCGAAACCTTTGGCAAAATTTCAGAGAAAGCGCGCAAACACGCTAACCACAACCCTTACGCGCTGTTCAATGAAATTTTATCCCTTGAAGAAATCATGGCATCGCCAGAAGTGTTTGACCCGCTCACTCGCTTCCAGTGCTGCCCACCCACCTGTGGGGCCGGTGCGGCGGTGTTATGTTCCGATGAATTTGCCAAGAAAAAAGGTATTAGCAACCCCGTGTACATTGCTGCCCAAGCCATGACCACGGATTTCCCTTCCTCCTTTGAGGAAAACTCCATGATCAAAATGGTGGGTTATGACATGACAGTGGAGGCTGCCCGCCAAGTGTACGAAGCCGCTGGTATTGGCCCTGAAGATGTGGATGTGATTGAACTGCACGATTGCTTCACTGCTAATGAGCTTATTACCTATGAGGCCTTGGGTTTGTGCCCTGAGGGAGAAGCCGAGAAGTTCATTTGGGATGGCGATAACACCTATGGGGGTAAATATGTGACTAACCCTTCTGGTGGCTTACTTTCCAAAGGACACCCGTTAGGGGCCACGGGCTTAGCCCAATGCGCTGAGCTCGTGTGGCAATTGCGTGGTCAAGCGGATAAACGTCAGGTGGAAGGCGCGCGTATTGCGTTGCAGCATAACCTTGGGTTAGGCGGTGCCTGCGTGGTGACCCTTTATCAACGGGATTAACCCATTAGCGCCCCAGGGGATGGGGCGCTTTCCCTTTGGTGAAAAATGCGCCATGATGGAAACACTCCCAATATAAGATTGGTTGCCTAGGCAAGCAGGTGGCGCCAATCATCACATAATAATAAGTGGAGGTGCCTATGCATACGCATAAAGTATCATCAGGTCTTGTGGTGCCCATACGTCGGGATCTTAAATTCCAATTGCCCGCGGAAGAAATCCACCATTGGCACTATGCCGCTGGCCCTGTGTTCACCACTTTTTTGAATACTTTCTCCATTGTTTTACCCATTGGCGAACGATTTTTCATTGATAGTGTGCGGTTTTTCCGTGATGAGGTGAAAGATCCAGAATTGAAGGAAGCCGTACGTGCTTTTATTGGCCAAGAAGCCATGCATGGGCGCGAGCATGAGGAATATAACCGTGCCCTTTATGCGAAATCGAAAATGGCACCTAAATTTGAACGGCTAGTGAGCCGCATCCTAACGTTTATTCGGGATAAACTGCCTCATTCCATGAGCTTAAGCGCCACCATTGCCTTAGAGCACTTCACTGCCCTTTTAGCCGATGGTGTACTGAGCGATGAGCGAGTGGCAGCAGGGTCAAACGAGCAGTTTTCTGCGCTGTGGCGCTGGCATGCCTTAGAGGAAACCGAGCACAAAGCGGTGGCCTTTGATGTGTGGGAAACTGTGATGGGCCGAGGCTTTAAGGCGTATTTGCTCCGCTCATTTGGGTTGGTGGCAGCCACCCTTATTTTTTGGTTTTTGGTGACGCCCGCCTTCCTACTGATTTTGTTTGAAAGTGGCAACTTTTTTAACGGCCGTGGGTGGCGGCTCTTTTTCCGCTATACCTTCGGCAAAATCGGTTTGTTACGAAAGCAATTATTGAATTATGTGAGCTACTTTAAACCAAGTTTTCACCCTTGGGATCACGATAACAGCGAGTACCTCAAAGAGATGGAAAACTTCCTCCAAGAGTACGAAAAATTGGCCCATTAAAGGCCAAAATGCCCTAAGGGGGAAAGCCCTAAATTTGCGAACTCACCATGTTTTACATTAGGGTAGCTTGCTAATTAACCACTAAAAAACACCAATTATTACTATGGATTGTTGCTAAGTGGTTCTATTTATTGGCTTTTTGGTTGAATACAAGTAGGAGCTTGTTATGAGTCAGCATTCAGGAGATGACACAGGTGAGACAGAGGAACCACTTGCACAACGGCCGCGGCGGGGACAACAATTGCGTGATTCCGCTCGGCGCGTTTTCCATGAGGTATCGCAACGTCGCCAGGGGCTAGTTCACCCCGCACTGATCCCCGGTATTGGGGTAGAAAGAACAAAATTCGAATTCGGGACCAACCCTCTCGTCTTTGCCGTTTCAGGCCTTCTCATTCTCGCCGTGATCCTATGGGCTGTGATTGCGCCCAAAACCATTACCACCGTAGGAAATGAATCCCTGGCTTGGGTAACCTCCAACTTTGGTTGGTTGTTTAGCCTATTGGCCGTGGTGGTGCTCGGCTTTATGTTGATTATTGGCTATGGCCGCTGTGGTGGCGTGCGCTTGGGGGCCGATGATGAACAGCCTGAGTTCTCCACTGTATCTTGGGTGGCTATGCTATTTTCCGCCGGTATGGGCATTGGTTTGCTCTTCTTCGGTGCCGCAGAGCCCTTAGCGCACTTTAATGCCGTGCCCTATGGCTTTGGGGTGGAATCCGGTACCCCAGATGCTGCCAATGCCGCCATTGCTCAAACCATTTTGCACTGGGGGGTGATCCCTTGGGCTTTTTACTCCTTAGTGGGGGGCGCCATTGCTTACAGTGCTTATCGTCGCGGCCGAACCCCTTTAATTTCTGCTATTTTTGAACCCATCTTTGGAGAGCGCACCCAAGGTCCCATTGGCGCCGTTATTGATGTATTCGCCATTGTGGTAACCCTTTTTGGTACAGCGGTGTCTTTAGGGCTTGGAGCAGTACAAATTGGCCAAGGGGTGGAAATCGTTAGTGGTATTGGCAAGGTGGGTAACACCTTTGTAATTGGCTCCATTGCCGTGCTTACCGTGGCCTTTATTATTTCCGCAGTTTCCGGTGTGAAGCGCGGTATTCGTTTGCTTTCCAACACCAATATGCTAGTGGCGGGTTTCCTTGCCATTTTCGTGTTTGTGGCAGGCCCCACCATGTTCATTTTGAACTTCCTGCCGGCGGCGTTTTTATCCTTCTTTAAGGATTTCTTCATGATGCTCACCCGCAATGCCAACCAAGGCGCCGAAGTCTCAGATTTCCTTTCCGCTTGGACTACCTTCTACTGGGCTTGGTGGATCTCTTGGACACCCTTTGTGGGCATGTTCATTGCCAAGATTTCACGGGGTCGCACCTTGCGTGAATTCGTTACCGTGGTGATTATCGTTCCTGCCTCCGTGTGTGCCCTATGGTTCATCGTGTTTGGTGGTGCGGCCATGTCCATGGATTTAGCAGGCTTAGGGTTAAGTGAATCCGGTTCTGCCGAGGCCATGCTGTTTAACATGTTGCGTAACCTTCCCCTAGGTGGGCTAACGGTGATCCTTGCCATGATTTCCATTGTGGTATTCTTTGTGACATCCGCGGATTCCGCCTCCATTGTGATGAGCTCCATGACACAAAGGGGTAAGCCTGAGCCAAGTGCCAAGGTAACCATTACCTGGGGTGTGCTGTTAGGCGCCACCGCGGCTTCCTTGCTATGGGC
>CALEAR010000336.1 GCA_937943665.1 uncultured Alcanivoracaceae bacterium | reverse complement strand
AAACGTCATCTTCCGGTTGGTTTTTAATCTCAGCAGCTGGTCGAAGATGTGGGAGCGCATGGGCGCCATACCCGCACCACCACCAATGAACACCATCTCAGCGTCTGTATCCTTGGCGAAGAAATCACCAAAGGGTCCAAACACAGTCACCTTATCGCCAGGCTTAAGATTAAATACATAGCTGGACATAATGCCAGGAGGAATATCCTTGTTGCCAGGAGGCGGTGTGGCAATACGAATATTAAACTTCAGGATGCCCTTCTCTTCAGGGTAGTTTGCCATGGAGTAGGCGCGTACCACTGTATCATCATTGTTTTTAGCAACAATATCGAAGAAGTTGAAACGCTCCCAATCATCACGGAATTTCTCATCAATCTGGAAATCCTTGAACGGAATGGTGTACTTAGGGCACTCCAACTGCACATAACCACCAGCGCGGAAGTTAACATCTTCACCCTCAGGCAGCTTCAACACCAGCTCCTTAATGAAGGTGGCCACGTTATTATTGCTAATAACTTCACACTCCCACTTCTTCACACCGAAGATTTCCTCGGGGATCTTAATGGCCATGTCTTGCTTCACCGTTACCTGACAGGATAAACGGTAGCCTTCGCGCACTTCACGCTTGTTAAAGTGACTTTCCTCAGTGGCTAAAATATCGCCACCACCTTCCAACACCTGACAAGCACACTGTGCACAGGTACCACCGCCACCACAGGCGGAAGAAAGGTAAATACCTTGGCTTGCCAAAGTGCCTAGCAACTTATCACCCGCTGGCACCACAAGCTCTTTTTCACCATTGATTTCAATGGTGACATCACCGCTGGAAACTAACTTACTACGTGCAGCTAAAATCACCACCACCATGAGCAACGACATGGCGGTGAGTACGGCTACACCAATGAGTATCTCACCCATCTCAAACTCCTCCTAGAGCTGGATACCAGAGAATGACATAAAGCCTAAGGACATTAGGCCCACTGTCATAAAGGTAATACCGAGGCCACTTAAACCATCGGGCACATCACTATATTTGAGCTTCTCACGGATTGCCGCTAGCAAAGCGATGGCCAACGCCCAGGAGAAACCAGAGCCTAAGCCATACACCACACTTTCAGCGAAATCATAGTTACGCTCAGCCATAAACAAGGTACCACCGAAGATGGCACAGTTTACGGTGATCAGCGGTAAGTAAATACCTAGGGTGTTATAAAGCGCGGGTACGTATTTATCGAGAATCATCTCCATAATTTGTACCACAGAGGCAATCACCGCGATGTAGGTCAAAAAGCCTAAGAAGCTAAGATCCACATCACTTAACCCAGCCCAAGATAAGGCACCCTCTTTCAACACATAGGTGAAGATGAGGTTGTTCACTGGCACAGTAATTACCTGCACTAAGATCACGGCGATCCCTAGGTTAATGGCGGTGCTCACCTTCTTAGAAATGGCCAAGAAGGTACACATTCCGAGGAAGAATGCCAGTGCCATGTTCTCAATGAACACGGCCTTAACGAATAAACTTAAATAGTGTTCCATATCTCGCTCCCCTTACAGCACGTCACTAGCGCGCGAGTTTGGTGCAATCTTGAAGTCTGCCTCTTCCACTTGATCAGGCTTCCAAGTGCGTAACGCCCAAATGATAAAGCCGATAATAAAGAACGCAGAAGGTGGCAATAGCAATAAACCGTTGGGTAGATACCAACCACCATCATTCACCAGTGGAATGATTTGGTAGCCCAGCAAAGAACCAGAGCCAAGCAGCTCACGCACGGCACCTAACACCACCAAAATAAAGCTATAACCTAACCCGTTACCAATACCATCAATAAAGGAAGGAATGGGAGAGTTCGACATGGCGAAGGCTTCCGCACGTCCCATCACAATACAGTTGGTAATGATCAAGCCCACAAACACAGAGAGCTGACGGCTCAGACCGTAGGAAAACGCTTGCAACACTTGGTCTACTACAATTACCAAGGCAGCAATAATCATCACCTGCACAATCATACGAATGCTGTTAGGGATGAAGTTACGGATCATACTAATGAACAAGCCGGAGAAAGCTGTCACCAATGTTAGTGCAATACTCATGGTGAGCGCGGTGCTCAACTGAGAGGTCACCGCCAGCGCAGAACACACCCCTAGAATTTGCAATGCAATGGGGTTGTTTCTGAAGACCGGCTCAAAAAGAACGTCTTTCACATTAAATTTTGCCATTGACCTTCTCCTTAGTTACCGCTTTCGCGAATACTTTCGAGGTAAGGGCCATAAGCTTTGTCACCCATCCAGAAGCGCACCATGTTGCTCACGCCTTTACTGGTTAAGGTGGCGCCGGATAGG
>CALEAR010000335.1 GCA_937943665.1 uncultured Alcanivoracaceae bacterium | reverse complement strand
AACTACTACAGCACAGAACAGGTCCCACACGTTTGTCTGTTTAGATTGTTAAAGAACGTGACGTTCAGCTTGTTGCCTCCCGTCGTTGTGGATGCGCATTATAGAGATTGAATTTAGTGTGTCAACTCTTTTTTTCGTCTTTCTTTTCATCCGTTCTTTTTTTGAACACCCGATGAAAGAAGGCGATGCTTCATCCACCTGCCTTGCCGGCAGCTACTCACTGGTGACGATGCTTTGTCTCCGTGGTAGGCCGGCAAGTATACATACTAAAATTCAAAAAGCACGCCTTTTTTTTAAAAAAAACCGCTTTTCTTTTACTGATTGCTCACAAACCATTCAAAACGCATACTAAGTAAGCAATTTCTATTTTTTTAGCTCTCTTTTGGCTCTTTTTCTTTACGCGGTCCTGGCAAAACACCCAAAAAAACCAAGGGGCCAGATGCCGCATAGCAGATTGCCACCGCTAACAACACTAATGGCGGATCCAAAAAGATCACTGCTAGAGCCACTACTGCCCCAAGCAATACACGAAAAGGCACTCTGCCCACACGAAACTCTTTAAAGGAATGGTAGCTCACAGGGGAGACCATTAGTAAACCTGCCGCTGCAGTAACTAACGCCACTAAATATCCCACACTTGCGCCATCCCATCCTCGGCTTGCACCCAGCCAAACCATGGTTGCCACTAAGCCCGCAGCCGCAGGACTCGCCAAGCCCGTAAAAAAACGATGATCTGCCGTCTCAGCCTGCACATTAAATCGTGCCAATCGCAGTGCGGCACACGCCACATATAAGAATGCCGCCGCCCATCCTAAATTACCTAACTCTGACAGCCCCCATACATAAGCTACTAATCCAGGCGCCACACCAAAGGCCACACAATCTGAAAGCGAATCATATTCGGCGCCAAATTTACTCTGAGTATTTGTTAGCCTTGCCACACTTCCATCTAAGCCATCCAAAATACCGCCAGCAATAATCGCCATGGCGGCATACACAAAATTACCATTAACAGCACATACAATGGCATAAAACCCTGCGAACAAGGCACCACTAGTAATAAGGTTCGGCAACAAAAACACCCCTTTATGCCGATGACCGCTCGCTGCTTCTATCTCATGCACTTCAAAATCATTATCTAATTCCGTGCGCTCATTCTTTTTGCTCATTCACAGCCTCTTACCAATCGCTAAATTATTCTTTTTATATCACACATTCGCTTTCACCCTAAACAAAAAAGGCCTGCAACATGCAGGCCTTTTACATCGCGAGAGAAAAGACAATGATTAATTCTTTTCCTTATCGATGATTTTGTTTTCCTGAATCCAGGGCATCATTGCACGCAACTGTGCACCGATTTTTTCAATGGGGTGCCCAGCGTTGTTACGACGCGCAGCTGTCATGGAAGGATAGCCTAGCGCACCTTCTGCAATGAACATCTTAGCGTACTCACCGCTTTGAATGCGCTTAAGTGCATTGCGCATGGCCTTGCGGGATTCTTCGTTAATCACCTCAGGACCAGTAACATACTCACCATACTCTGCGTTGTTTGAGATGGAGTAGTTCATGTCGGCAATACCACCTTCGTACATGAGATCCACAATCAGCTTCAGCTCATGCAAACATTCAAAGTAAGCCATTTCAGGGGCGTAACCCGCTTCCACCAAGGTTTCAAAACCTGCTTTCACAAGCTCTACCACGCCACCGCAAAGTACCGCTTGCTCACCGAATAAATCGGTCTCGGTTTCATCTTTAAAAGTGGTTTCGATGATTCCTGTGCGACCGCCACCCACACCAGAAGCATAAGATAGCGCCACATCTTTAGCCTTACCAGAAGCATCCTGATACACAGCGATAAGATCAGGAATACCACCGCCTTTCACAAACTCACTGCGAACTGTGTGGCCTGGTGCTTTAGGAGCCACCATAATAACGTCGAGATCTTTACGGGGAACAACTTGGTTGTAATGAATGGAGAAGCCGTGGGCGAAAGCAAGCGTAGCACCCTCTTTAATGTTCGGCTCAATCTCATTCTTGTAAAGCTCAGCTTGGAACTCATCAGGGGTTAACACCATAACGAGATCAGCAGAAGCCACAGCCTCAGCCACAGGCAATACTTTCAAACCGGACGCTTCTGCCTTAGCAATGGATGAAGAACCTTCACGCAAACCCACAACCACATCTACGCCAGAATCTTTTAAGTTGTTCGCGTGCGCATGACCTTGGGAGCCATAACCAATAATGGCCACCTTCATGCCTTGAATAATGGAAAGATCACAATCTTTATCGTAATAAACCTGCATGGAAACACCCCACGTCAATGGATATAAATGAAACTCATAGCACTTTAGTGTAAATTCAGTGTTGCGTAAACTGCTATATACGCAACATCACATACCGGAAAACGCAACATGCACATTAAGCCTCTACATCTCTTTATCACACTGGCTGAAACCCTACACTTTGGCCGAGCCAGCCAGCTATGCCACCTTAGCCCTTCCGCCTTAAGCCGGAATATCAAACGCCTAGAAGACACCCTTGGGGTAACTTTATTTGAACGCGATAACCGCCAAGTGACACTTACCCACGAGGGAGCGATTTTTTTAGAGTATGCCCGCGAAGCGGTGCAAAAGTGGAACGATATAAAACACCGTTTACAACCGGAACCCTTGGTACTTTCGGGCAAACTAAGCCTCTACTGCTCAGTTACCGCAAGCTATAACTTTTTATATGGCCTATTATCTGACTTCCGTTTGAACCACCCTAGCATTGAACTAAAACTTCACACTGGGGATCCGGCCCTAGCTGTGGGCATGGTAGAATCCCAAGAAACTGATATTGCCATTGGTGCAAGGCCCGATGATCTATCGGCATCCATTTTCTTTCAGCCCATCACACAATCAGACCTTGTATTTATTGCTCCAGCCAACCAACCTCAGTGGGTGGAGCAAATCACCCACGAAGACAGTGTGGAATCCTGGGCTGCTATTCCCTTTATTCTGGCGGAACAAGGGCTAGCCAGACAACGCACGGACCAATGGCTCAGCAATCGCGGCATTCGTCCACGAGTATATGCTCAAGTGCGAGGTAATGAGGCCATTGTGAGCATGGTGAGCCTAGGCTTTGGCATTGGTGTGGTGCCGCAGATAGTGCTAGAAAACAACCCCCTAAAGCAACGCATCAAAACACTGCCCGTAAACCCGCCTCTCACCCCTTATGACATCGGTCTGTTTGCTCTTTCTTCGCGGCTGAATGATCCGTTAATTGATGCCTTCTTTACCACCACTAGCCGCCATGAACAATAACGCATAAAAAAGCCTCCGCACCCTAGGATGCGGAGGCCTC
This sequence comes from uncultured Alcanivoracaceae bacterium, assembly GCA_937943665.1. GTDB lineage: Bacteria > Pseudomonadota > Gammaproteobacteria > Pseudomonadales > Alcanivoracaceae > CALEAR01. Next base: position 11,183 of record CALEAR010000335.1, on the reverse strand, counting down.
TGTGGCAAAACCTTTTATTTAAAGGCTAAGGGTTTTCTCACCTCTGGCAATACCAGATACACCTGAGCGAACCACTTCTAGCACTTGCGCTTCGCCAATAGCCTCAATGAAGGCATCTAGCTTATCGCTCGTACCGGTAAGCTGCACCACGTACACTGTGCTAGTAACGTCCACGATTTGCCCGCGGAAGATATCCACAGTGCGCTTCACTTCAGCGCGTTGTGCACCGCTAGCCTTTACCTTAATGAGCATGATTTCACGTTCCACATGCTCACCTTCACTCAGATCCACTAACTTCACCACCTCAATTAGCTTATTCAAATGCTTGGTGATGCGCTCAATGGTTCTATCATCACCATAGGTAGTGAGTGTTAAGCGAGATAAGGTAGGATCCTCTGTGGGAGCCACTGTTAAGGTTTCAATGTTATAACCACGTTGGGAGAACAAACCAACCACTCGAGATAAGGCGCCTGGTTCGTTTTCCATTAGGATTGAAATAATGCGCCTCATATTAAGTCCGCTCCGTTTTGTTCAACCACATATCACGCATGGACCCATCAGCAATATGCATGGGGTACACATGCTCCGTCGGATCCACGTAAATATCCATAAACACTAGACGATCTTTTAGCGCAAAGGCTTCTTCCATTGCTGCATCAAGATCCTCAATACGATCAACGCGCATACCCACATGGCCATAGGATTCCGTTAATTTAACGAAATCAGGTAAGGAATCCATGTAGGACTGGCTGTGGCGGCCGCCATACTGCATATCTTGCCACTGCTTTACCATGCCAAGGGCCTGGTTGTTGATGTTAATAATCTTGATGGGCAAGCCATACTGCATACAGGTGGATAGCTCCTGAATATTCATCTGGATACTACCTTCACCAGTCACACAGGCAACCACCGCATCAGGGTAAGCAAGCTGCACACCCATGGCGGCGGGCAATCCAAAGCCCATGGTGCCAAGGCCACCGGAGTTAATCCAACGGCGCGGCTTATCAAAATGATAGTATTGCGCCGCGAACATTTGGTGTTGGCCCACATCACTGGTGACATACGCATCACCCTTGGTGGCTTTATATAATGCTTGCACCACTTGCTGTGGCTTCATCATTTCACCGGTTTCATAACGCAAACCGTGCACTTGGCGCCAACCGTTGATTTCTTCCCACCAACTGGCAATGGCTTTTTCATCCGGTTTACCAGGATGCTCATCAAGCATGCTAAGCATTTCGCTAAGCACCTGCTTAACAGGCCCCACAATGGGAATATCAGCGGTTACGTTTTTAGAAATGGTGGCGGGATCCACATCAATGTGGATCACTTTAGCGTTAGGGCAGAATTTAGAAGCATCGTTAGTGGCTCTATCATCAAAACGAGCCCCAGCTGCTAAAATTAAATCTGAGTTATGCATGGCCATGTTAGCCTCGTAGGTACCATGCATACCTAACATACCAATACTCAGCTCATCCGTGGCGGGGAATCCACCTAAACCCATGAGCGTATTGGTAACAGGATAACCAAGGCGTCGGGCAAGGGCTGTTAACTCTTCGCTAGCCTCACCCATGATGATGCCACCACCCGCATAAATCACTGGACGCTTTGCCTTAAGCAATTCATCCACAGCCTTACGGGTTTGCCCTGAGTGCCCCTTAGTAATAGGCGTATAGGAACGCATCTTCACCGTTTTGGGATAATCGTAGGGGAACTTAATGTGAGGCGCGGTTTTATCCTTAGGTATATCAATTAACACAGGACCTGGGCGACCTGTGGTGGCGATATAAAATGCCTTTTTCATGATCTCAGGAATATCCTCAGTGCGCTGCACCATAAAGCTGTGCTTCACAATGGGGCGACATACACCCACCATATCGGTTTCTTGGAAGGCGTCATCGCCAATCCAATCTGAGCGCACTTGCCCAGAAATAACAATTAGCGGGATTGAATCCATATAAGCTGTGGCAATACCCGTCACAGCATTTGTGGCACCGGGCCCAGACGTCACTAACACCACGCCGGGTTTTCCAGTGGCTCGGGCATAGCCATCTGCCGCATGAGTAGCGGCTTGTTCATGGCGCACAAGAATGTGATGCACCTTATTTTCAGCATCCTTAGGCTGCTGGAAAATTGCATCATAAATATGAAGAACTGCTCCGCCGGGGTAGCCAAACAGGTACTCTACGCCTTCATCCTGAAGTGCGCGTACTACCATTTCGGCGCCTGATAATTTTTCCACCACTTTCACCTCAAATTGGTTATACCTTGGTTATAGCAAGGCACACGGCCCTGTTCAGGCATAACGATTAATGAATTGAGTTAATTTAGAGTTCGCAGAAAAGGAAACCCCGCTTTGGTTTCCCATAGCTCTTGCGGAGGTGGCCGGCAAGAACGCGAACAGATGAATGCTGGGACTTCACGTTTGATAACGTGCAAGTGAGCGCCACGGTAATGACGCCCCCGGTCCTGGCCGCACTGACACTTGGGTAAAGCGCAGGGGTTCCGATTTCCGGAAGACACCGATTGTCGCACAAATTTAACATCTATCCAACCTCTATCCTTGCGCCCAAGGAAATGGCGAGGCATGCTAAGCCTCGACGTATATTAAGGAGAAAACCGTGAGACACTTAAGCGTTTTTATCAGCATGGTTTTACTGGCAGGTGTATTTTCCTTTGCACAGGCCGATACCTTTTACCGATGGGTGGATGAAGAAGGCGTTACCCACTACAGCAAAACCGCTCCCAAGGGCCACCAAAGTGAAACCGTTAGCACCACCACGGGCACTAGCACTCCCTCTTCTTCCTCGATGGCAGAAGATCCTTTTGCAACTTCTGAAGAAGAAACTACGGAATCTTCTGCCAATGAAGTGAAAGATAAATGGTGCGCCCAACATCGCAAAAACCTTGAGGTATTAAAAACCAAGGACAGAGTGCAACAACAAGATCCTGAAACCGGTGAAGCGCGCATTCTCACCGAGGCTGAACGTGCAGAAATGATCCAGCAGCTTGAAGCCCAACTGGAAGGCTGCTAACTCACAAACAAAAACGGCGCCTAAGGCGCCGTTTTTGTTAAGCCGCTATAAAGCGTAACTTTTCATTCTCCACTTGTACTTTAATGGTGCTTTCAGGGGCAAAGTCGCCTCGCAACATGGCACTTGCCAACGGATTCTCCACCAACTGTTGTATGGCGCGCTTCAGAGGTCGCGCTCCGTACACAGGGTCATAGCCCGCTTCCACTAGCAAGCTTAAAGCCTCATCACTCACATCCAAACGCAAATCACGTTCAGCTAAACGCTCACGCAAGCTTGCCAATTGAATGGTAGCAATGCTGCCCACCTGCTCCTTACCAAGAGGATGAAATACCACAGCCTCATCGATGCGGTTAATAAATTCTGGGCGGAAGTGCTGTTCCACAGCGCCCATCACCGCACTTTTCATGGTGTCATAATCGCTTTCCCCTGCCAGTGTTTGAATAAGATCCGAACCTAGGTTCGATGTCATCACAATCACTGTGTTGCGAAAATCCACGGTGCGGCCTTGGCCATCGGTTAAGCGACCATCATCTAACACTTGCAGCAAAATATTGAACACATCGCTATGCGCCTTTTCCACCTCATCAAGCAACAGAACAGAGTACGGCTTGCGACGCACAGCCTCGGTTAAATAGCCACCTTCTTCATAGCCCACATAGCCAGGAGGCGCGCCAATTAAACGTGCCACCGAGTGTTTCTCCATAAACTCGGACATATCAATGCGCACCATGGCGTCCTCAGTATCGAATAAAAATTCCGCAAGGGCTTTACAAAGCTCTGTTTTGCCCACACCGGTAGGCCCTAAGAAGAGAAAAGAACCATTGGGCCGGTTCGGATCGGACAGCCCCGCGCGGGAACGGCGCACAGCGTTGGCCACGGCTTCCACAGCCTCATTTTGGCCCACCACCCGTTCATGCAACACCGCCTCCATATTGAGCAGCTTTTCACGCTCTCCTTCGAGCATTTTATTCACGGGAATGCCGGTCCAGCGGGAAACCACCTCAGCGATCTCTTCGTCTGTGACTTCAGTGCGCAAAAGTTGCAAGGTGTTTTTATCCGAAGATTCGCGCCCTTCAGCGTCGCTGATTTTGCGCTCAAGCTCGGGAATAATGCCATACTGCAATTCGGACATGCGGCTAAGATCCCCAGCGCGACGAGCCTGATCCATTTCCACACGCGCCTTATCAAGCTCAGCTTTAATGCTTTGTACATCTTGAACGGAGGCTTTTTCTGCATCCCAAATTTCACGTAAATCCGCAAACTCTTTTTCGAGCTCTGAAATCTCCTCTTCCACCTTTTCAAGGCGTTCTTGGCTGGCTTTATCTTTCTCTTTACTTAAGGCCTCGCGCTCCATTTTCAGCTGGATAATGCGTCGATCAAGGCGATCCATTTCTTCCGGCATGGAATCAATTTCCATGCGAATACGACTGCCCGCTTCATCAATCAAATCAATCGCTTTATCAGGTAATTGGCGATCCGTAATATAACGGTGCGAAAGCTGCGCCGCTGCCACAATGGCACCATCAGTGATGGTAATACCATGGTGAACCTCATAGCGTTCTTTTAAACCACGCAAAATTGCAATGGTATCTTCCACAGTGGGTTCATCCACTTGCACCCGTTGGAAACGGCGCTCAAGGGCGGCATCCTTTTCAATATACTGGCGATACTCATCCAGGGTGGTGGCGCCCACACAATGTAGCTCACCACGTGCTAATGCAGGCTTTAGCATATTGCCAGCATCCATGGCCCCATCAGCTTTACCCGCCCCCACCACCGTGTGGAGTTCATCAATAAAGAGAATAATCTGGCCTTCTGCTTTGGCGAGCTCATTGAGCACTGCTTTTAAGCGCTCTTCAAACTCGCCACGGTATTTGGCGCCCGCAATTAATGCTGCCATATCAAGAGCAAGCACCCGCTTACCTTTTAACCCTTCTGGCACTTCATTGTTCACAATACGCTGCGCCAACCCTTCCACAATAGCGGTTTTACCCACCCCGGGCTCACCAATGAGCACAGGGTTGTTTTTTGTGCGGCGCTGTAACACTTGAATGGTGCGGCGAATCTCATCATCGCGGCCAATCACAGGATCCAACTTACCTGATTCAGCTTTCTCCGTGAGATCCACGGTGTACTTTTCCAACGCTTCCCGTTGGTCTTCAGCGTCTGCGGTTTGCACAGTTTCACCTCCACGCATGTTTTTAACAGCGGCTTTTAATGCAGTTTTATCAACGCCTGCTTGGCGCCATAACTTCCCCACATTACTTCCCATATCGCAGGCGGCTAAAAGCACTGCTTCAGTGGTAATGTAAGCATCACCCAATTCCTGAGATACTTTATCGGCTAAATTTAATAACTGACCGAACCCACGGGAAGCCTGTACCTCACCATTAAAAGGCGTATGCGTGGGCAACTGTTCCACCGCCATACGTAGTGCTGTCACTAAATCATCCACATTGGCGCCTGCCTGTTGTAACAAAGGCTTCGCACTGCCTCCCTTGGCCTCCAAAAGAGCGAGTAGCACATGTTCTGGCTCTAGTGATGCCTGACTGGCACCCACCGCCATGGATTGTGCATCCATCAAGGCGCTCTGTAATCGCTGAGTTAATTTATCTTGCATTGACTATCCCTCTAACTCGTATAACGAGGCTTCTGCCTCCATCGCGGCATCCTTACAAAAACCCCATAAGGAAGCGCTGAACTATCTCGATAAATGGTGGCAGAGAGGGTTTATTCAAGAGAAAAATGGCTCTTGTTATGATTCTAGCCAAATTAATGAAGCAAAACGGCCTGTTTGGCCTTCTTTACGGTGGGAATAAAAACGTTGCGTTTCATCAGTGGCGGTGCATAAATGACTTAAGGTCACACTCACCCCTAAAGCATTCAATTGCGCTTTTGCCAACCCAGCTAAATCACAACGCCAATGGCCTTTGCCATCCGGTTTAAAATGCGTCTGCGCCTGAGGATGCCGAGCAAATGCCTCATACACCTCCACCCCCACCTGATACGCCGGCTGGGAAATTGCCGGGCCGACCCAAGCTGCCAAAGGTTCTTGTTGTGGGGCTAGCAACTTCACCGCCTGTTCAAGAATACCTTGAGCAAGGCCCCGCCAACCCGCATGCACCGCGGCCACGCAAGAGCCATCCTTACGCGCAAACAAGACAGGCAAACAATCAGCGGTTAAGACCACACAGGGCCATTGTGGGGCACTGGTCCAAACACCATCCGCCTCCACCTCTGAACTGCCCGCCTCCACAAGATGTATACCATGCACCTGAGTTAACCAATGTGGCGCCTGCGCTGTACCTATGGTTTGCCACAGCATTTTACGCGCCCTATGCACGCGCTGCGGATCATCCCCTGTATTCAACCCAAGGTTAAAGCCCTGCCAAGGCGCGGGAGACACTTCGCCTAGCCGTGTGCTCACAGCCACACGTACCTTAGGGTGTGGCTGCCAAGAGGGATACATTATTTGGCTCATCACTGGGCATCCTCTTTCAACACATCAATTAAGTGTTGCATATCTGCGGGCAACGGCGCCTCAAACTCCATATACTCATAGGTTTCAGGGTGCATAAAGCCCAAACGATGAGCATGGAGCGCCTGGCGTTTAAACCCTTGCAAAGCATCACGTAACTCGGGAGTCGCCCCGGCCGGCAAACGCAAACGTCCTCCATACACCCCATCCCCCACCAAGGGATAATGAATGTGCTGCATGTGTACTCGAATTTGGTGGGTTCGGCCCGTTTCTAACTGAGCTTGAATAAGGGTGTGAGCGTTGAATCGTTCCATCACCCGATAATGGGTGATGGCCTCTTTCCCGGTTTCCACCACCGCTTGACGCTTACGATCCCGCGGATGGCGATCAATGGGGGCATCCACACACCCGCCCCCAGTCATGACGCCATACACTATCGCAGCGTAATAACGCTCCACACTTCGTTCTTGAAATTGCTCTACTAAACTGGCGTGAGCTGCCAAAGAAGCCGCCACCACCATAATGCCGGAAGTGTCCTTATCAAGGCGGTGCACAATGCCCGCACGGGGCAAGTTGGCCAGTTGCGGAAATTCATGCAGCAATCCATTTAATAAAGTGCCTTGGTGGTGACCTGCCGCCGGGTGAACCACCAACCCCGCAGGCTTATTAATCACCACCACGGATTCATCCGCGTAGAGTACATCTAGCGCAATAGCCTCTGGGGCATCTTCCACCTGCACCTCCACCACAGCATTCAGCTGTAAGGTTTCAGTGCCAAGCAAACGCTCCTTAGGCTTCACCTTTTGACCATTTACGGTTAACTCGCCGGATTTAATCCATTCTTGCAATCGTGAACGGGACAGCCCCGAAAATAATTCCGCTGCCGCCTGATCCACGCGCATACCTGCTTGCGCCTCAGTGGCAACCACTTCTTGCTGAATTTTTTCTTGCATTGGTTGTCCCATGGTTCTTCCTAATAACAGTAAGTTTCATTGGCTCAAGCATCGGCCTGTGGTTAAATAACGGTTTGCCGGCTTATATGAGCCTCTTTGTTAACTGAGTGATTAAACTACTATGCGTCGTTACACCCTGGTTTCTCTCATTATTCTTGCCTTATTTGCTAGCGGCTGCGCTAATCGTAATAAAGAAAAGCCCGAGCGCACCGAAGCTGAACATTATGCCGAAGTGCAACAGCAAATTGGGAAAAAAAATTACCTCACTGCCATCGATGAATTAAAAGAGCTCGAGGCACGCTTTCCCTATGGAAATTACACAGAGCAAGCTCAGCTGGATCTTATTTATACACAATTCCGCGCCATGGATTACCCCGCGGTGGTGGCCACAGCCACACGTTTCCAGCGTAACTACCCTAACCACCAACACCTAGATTATGTACTCTACATGAAGGGGTTGGCTAATTACCAAATGGAGCGCGGCATGCTCGAAGGCCTCGTTGGCCAAGATAAATCCTCCCGAGACCTCTCTTCTTGGAAAGATGCCTTCCGCAATTTTAATGAGCTCATTTCGCGCTTTCCAAACAGTGAGTATGTGCCTGATGCTAAAGCTCGGATGGTCTTCATTCGCAACATGTTAGCGGAGCAGGAGCTGCATGCAGCTCGCTACTATGCTCGGCGCGGCGCTTATATTGCGGCCATTAACCGTGCTCAAAACGTTATTATTCATTACCAAAGAACCCCTTCTGTGCCAGAGGCCCTCGCTATCATGAACAAGGCCTATTTAGCCATTGATGAACCCGAATTAGCTGAAAAAAGCTACCGCGTTCTCGCTAGCAACTGGCCAGACAGTGAATTTATTCGCGCGAAAAAGAAAGAAGCACGCCTTGCTTGGTGGCCCGTAGATAAAAACTCCTGGCTCAGTTGGCTTACCTTCGATTTGCTATAAAGACAAAGGGCCGCTTAAGCGGCCCTAAATTTACCACCGATAGCTCACCGGATAACGGTGATTAATACCAAACGCCCGACGTGTTACTTTGGGCCCAATGGCACCCTGTTGGCGTTTGTATTCGTTGCCATCAATTAAGCTCACCACTCGTTGCACATCCTTGGCTGGCAAGCCAGCCGCTATTAGGGTGCCCACATCCTGTCTAAGCTCCACATAACGTTCCACTATTTCATCTAAGATGGCGTAATCCGGCAGGCTTTGCGTATCTAGCTGGCCCGGCGCCAATTCTGCTGTGGGGGGCCTTTCTATAACTCGCTGAGGAATGACCGGTTGTGCTTGCTGTTCATTGCGCCATTTTGCCAAACGGTAAACCCAAGTTTTGGGCACATCCTTAAGCACACTAAAGCCTCCCACCATATCGCCATATAAGGTGGTATAGCCCACTGCACACTCGCTTTTATTACTACAAGCTAACACCACATGACCGTTTTTATTGGAAAGGGCCATTAAGATGACGCCACGGCAACGGGCCTGTAAATTTTCCTTGGTCGTGCCCAGTTCACCCTGTGCTAACTCGGGTGCCAACAACTCCATAAAACCATCAAAGGCAGGACGAATAGGGATTTCTTGGTATCGCACCCCAAGGGTTTTCGCCTGCTCATGGGCATCTGCTTTACTCATAGCAGAAGTGTAATCAAAGGGCATCATAATGGCCTGCACCCTCTCTGCGCCTAGCGCATCCACTGCAATGGCCAAAGTTAGGGCGGAATCAATGCCGCCCGATAAACCTAATAAGGCCCCCTTAAATCCATTGCTGTTGACGTAATCTGCCACCGCCAACTTTAAGGCCTTATACAGCTGTGCCTCCACAGGCTGTTCTGGCAAGGCTTCACAAGCAGTGGCTTGCACTAAATCACAAAGCAAAGGTTGCTCTTGAAACAATGGCAGTTGGGCAAGCATCCCTCGCTCCCCATGCAGCACGTGGCTGCCCCCTTGAAACACTAAGCCACCTTGAGCGGCCACAGTGCTATGGTGCACCAAGCCAAAGGAAAATCGCTGTGTTATGCCTTGGCTTAGATGCTGCATTTCCTGTTCGTGACCCAAGGCATAACTCACATTTTGGCCATGAATCACCCACTGCACTTCTTGGGCTTCATACTGCTGCAGTAGATCCTCGTTGTGCAGATCCTCACCAAGGGCCAAACCAAACCGTATGTTTTTCAATGTGAAAACGGTGCCCGCCTTACCTGGTGTAAAGTAGGTGCTATGGTGACTACCATCATCCACTGCTCCAAAGGAGAAAGTGGTTTGTTGGTGTTCCACCGCCGGCACGTCTGGCCCCAAAAGCCCCCAAACATTAAAACATTTCCCACCTTCCCACTTGGGGTAACCAAGCAATACGGGTAACGGTAAGCCAGAAGACAGTTGTGCTAAAGCCTCTTGCACTCGGTGGGGAGCGGCTTCACGCCATAACAAATCATAAGCGGGCATGCCCATCAGAGCCTGTTCAGGGAAGATCAACAAATCCACCTCTGGGCGCTGCTCATGGAATGCTGAGGCAAACGCCAGCAGGGCTTTCGCATTACCCAAGACATCACCCACTCGGCTTTTAAATGGCACTGCAGCCACAATGAATCTCGCCACTCCTTTCTCCCTTCAATGCATCAATTTGGTGCAAGTTTATCATTTGCCGACCTTATATAGGCAAAGGTTTCATGCATACGTCATAATAGTGGTTTTTAAGGAGGGCACCCATGGGGTTATTACGATTCATTTTTATAGCAGCCATTGTGTACTTTATATATCGGCTGGTGAAAAAGGCTCAGCTAAAGAAGGTGTCCACTAACGCCAACCCTGCCATCGCCATGGTAAAGTGCCAACAATGCCGTGTGTTATTCCCCGCCTCCGATGCCATTACCAAGAAAGGCCAACACTTTTGTTGTACAGAGCATCTAAACCAATGGCTAAACGAGCATGAATAATACGAAAAGCTCCATCTCGCCCATAACGGTTTACACGCTATACCGTGTGTTCCTGGCTGCATTTTTATTAATGCTGTTTTTCTTCACCAAAAGCTCTGGCCTAGGTGAAAACAACCCCACGCTTTTTGTGTACAGCCTTGGTGCGCACCTTGTACTGCTATGCTCCACCTTGGTGTTTCCTTCTTTTTTACGTTCGCCGGATCCGCTTTACCAAAGCTTCCCCTTCGTGCTGGATCTCCTGGTTCTCGTCTTAGTAATCCATAGCAGTGGCAGCCTATCTAGCAGCCTCACGGCTTTAGTATTTGTTACCGTGGCCACCGCCGGCATGTTATTGCAAGCGCGATACGCCCTGCTGATTGCGGCATTGGCGGCACTTGCGCTCATGTTTGAGCAATTTTATTACGGATTAAGTGATGGCAATGTGGGCCCCACTATTCCCACGGCAGCGGGCTTGCTTGGTATAGCCTTATTTGGCGTGGCACTGGCCATGCGTAATGTGGCCATACGCTTAGAACGCAGCGAAACCTTAACGCATCAACAAAATCTTGCCATTCAACGTTTAGAAAAACTGAACGAGCAAGTGGTAGCACGTATGCTCACCGGTATCATCGTGTTTGATAACCATCTTAAGGTGCAACTCGCAAACCGCTCCGCCAACACCTATACACAAAGCCAACTTACTGCGGGCGATCCTTTACCCTCCACCATTCTCCATGCTTACGAAGAATGGCAACATAACAACAGTCGCCACCCGAGCCCTATTCCCGCCACGGCCTCTAGGCCCGA
>CALEAR010000334.1 GCA_937943665.1 uncultured Alcanivoracaceae bacterium | reverse complement strand
TCTCTAAGGACTTATGGATCACCAATTGTTTTTTGCGGTTTAAGGACAAGTGCCCTGGGTTCACATCCCGCACTGCCACCTCAATACAGGCCAAATGTCGGTACTGCGCCATAATATCTTGGTGTTCCACCCCTAACTGAGGTAGCAGCATGGCCACCCCCACGGGCCCTGCAAACACGTTTTCTAGCTTAAAACCTTGTGCCCTAAAGCGAGGCTCTTCGGATTTCACCCCTTGAAAGCTGCCCTTATGGGCATCCACCGGTGCATCATATAGAGCTAAAGTCATGGTTTGTGGATGGCAATAAAACCCCTGACCTAAGGCAGGCAAGTGCGCGCCATAGCCCGAGTTCAATAGGATCTTGGTAGTGCCTAAGGCGCCAGCGGCTAGCACACATTCCTTACCATAAAAGAGTGTTGCCTTTCCTTGATGAACCCCATGCACCACCACGCGGTGAGCGCCGTGAACCACGCCTTTCACCTCACACTCAGTGAGAATCTCAAGACCATGCTCCACAGCGCGAGGAATAAACGTATTCACCATGCTTTGCTTAGATTGCGCACGGCAGCCCCCCAAACATTGCAAGCAATCACGCCCTTGGCAATGGGATTGCCCCCGTCGTAAAGGCGCCCAACCATAGCCAAGCTTTTCAAAACCTTGCACATAAAGCGCTGCGTTGCGATTACTCTCTTCCAAGGCAATGGTGTGCAAGCTCATTGCCTGCTCTATGGCCTCATAGTGCTTGGCCATGTGGCCAGTGGAAAAGGATTCAATGCCAGAATAAGCAGCCCAATCAGCGAAGGCTTCTTCATCAAAACGATCCAAAAGGGCTTGATTGAGGACTGTGCCCCCCCCTAGGGTTTTGCCTCGAATCATAAGGGTATTGGCATCAGCAGTGGGATCCATGCCACCATTCCAGGCCAACAAACGGTTAGCCTCCATTTCGTTAGTGGGATACTCCTCCGGCTCATGGTGCCCCCCAGCTTCTAGCATGAGCACACGTTTACCGGCTTTACAAAGGTAATAAGCCAAGGGCCCTGCCCCAGCACCTGATCCCACCACAATGTAATCGTATATTGTTATTGTCATGACCATCTCCAAATATGGCACCCTCGTACCATATATTAAATAAAAAAAGCTAACAACACCGTACGCATTTAAAGTGTTAACGTTAGCCTCAAAAATTGATTTAGATCAGCAATCAAAGGGTTAGAATTGATACTTCAGCACAGGACGGAAACGGTTGTTATGGGGATATTTCAGCAAACTCATGCCCATGGAATACTTTGAGCACCTTTTCACGGGGCGTATTCCCTGCGTTAGCAACCATTTATTTATGGGCGAGCGCCCACTGGAGGATTTCACTTCTAACACCCAGCGCTCTGCAGATAATAGCCGCCTGGTGTGTTCATCAAAAAAGGTCACGTCACCATCAATAGTTAAGCGCTCATCACCACGTTTAGCCACCAAAGTCATGCGCTCATAATCCACAGTGATACTGTGGCGCAATGAAAGCCCCCAAGGACGCTGATAATGCTTTTGGTAATGTTCCTCTAAAAATGCCTCTTCTTCCGCCGTAAGCATAGGGGTATTAACACTACCACTGGCAATGGGCAAACGGTATTTATGGGTTTTATCGCGCAACCCTTTTATTTTTACTTCAAAATAACTTAAGCCACTATTTAGATAAACACGGCGCCTCACCTTAATACGATTTCTTTTACCTTGGTTATGATCTTTAAAGGTTTGGTAGTTAGAGGTATCGAAATAAATACTGCGGTATAAAAAACGATGACGATTGGCAATAGTGAGCACATCAAAGTAAGCCACCGTGTGGCGCAGCAAAGCATCTAATTGCTCTTCATTAAGTACATATTTAGTGTCTCGGCGTTCTAATAACGCCGCCTTAGCATTTAATGCTGCCAAACTAATAGGGTCAAAGTGCTCTAGCAGCGCCATTATTCCACCCGATAATTCACATCGGCTTTCACAATTTCAGTGACATAATCAATGCTCAGCACTTCCACGGAGAGCACCTTAACCCCCAATCGCTCGGCCACATAATCTCGCAAGGCCTCAGGATGGGAAAGCACATTTTCAGGAATAGCATCCAAGGTGACACGAGCATGACTTTCACGGCGCAAAATGCGCGGATGATCAATCACATAAACAGCCAATAGCACGGCACCTAAAATCAATAACACATAATCTAAGGGTAAGGCCTTTAAAGAGGTTAAGGTGGCAATGGATAAGCAGCCAAAAAAATAAGAAATATCAATGCGTTTAATGGGCTCACTACGCAGAGTAAATAATGCTAACACCGCAAATAAGCCAAACCCAACTTTAACGCCAAAATGAGCGGAGGAAAGCACCGATAGCACCGCAAAGGCAAAAATATTAAATAAGGTAGCCGCAATAACGGTATCTTTCTGCTTATACCGTGAATAATACATGACAAACATTAATGCACTAACAGCAAACACATTAATGCCAAAACGGAGGAGCAAATCACTGTGTGCCAACATAGAAATTCCAAATAAAAAAAGGAAAAACCGGACCGAATGGTAGGCCAAGGCCCCCTGTTAAGCAAACCTTCCCCTAGGGTTAAGGCTTGCTTGAGGTTATGAAGCCTTTTGCATGGGGAGCGTTTGCGCCTCGGCACCACCGCCAATAACTCGGTATAAGGTAATATGCGCTTGCAAGGCCTGCTCCGCCAGGTTCAACACGGTTTCCTCCGCACTGTAGAGGCTTTGCTGCGCCTCCAATAAGGAAAGCAAATCATCTGCCCCCTCACGATAGCGCCGCTCCGCTAAGCGAAACAATTCTTGAGACGTGGCTAGCACTTCCTGCTGTGCTTGGTATTGCGCTTGAATGGCATCGAGGTTGCTAAGAGCCACCTCCACTTCGGTGAAAGCCGATAACAGCGCACCACGATAATCTTCTAACAACTCCAGCTGCTGCGCTTGGCTAAGCTTGTGTTCTGCCCGTAATCGCCCTCCTTGGAAAATGGGCTGTGTCACCGAGGCGCCAAGGTTATACATCCAGCTACCGCGCCATAATTGCGACCAAGTATCCCCACTTTGCCCAACCCCTGCAGTGAGGCGGAAATTGGGATAAAGCGCTCGCCGTGCAGCTTTCACATCCGCCTGCGCCGCTTGCAATCGCGCCTCCTGTTGGCGTAAATCTGGGCGACGCAACAATAGCTCAGAGCTGAGCCCCACCTCTGTGGTGGGTGCCGCCAATTGGGCAAACTCCCCCTCCACTGTTACCGCTTGCGCCGGTACGCCTAAAAGATTAGCTAAGGCGAGCTCCGCTTCCAAACGCTGCTGGCGCAAAGGATGCAGTGCAGCGCGCTGGCGTTCTAATTGAGCGGTTTGGCGCATTTCATCCATGGGAGAAACGGCACCGGCTCGCACCCGCGCCTGCACCACACGCAATACCTCTTTAGCGGTAGCGAGTTGTTCCTCCGCAATGCGCTCACGCTCCCTTAAAGCCAATAAGGCCACATACTGTCGCCCTACTTCCGCACTCACGGAAAGAGCCACCGCTTGCTGTTCAAACTGAGTGGCAAGCCACTGGGCTTTAGCGCTTTGACGTTGAGCATAAAGACGCCCCCACACATCGAGCTCATAGCTGGCGCCAAAATCCGCATTCCAACTGTTCCTTTCATTGCCTCCACTTAGGACACCGTTATGGCGTCCTCCTAAGCTCGCATCCACCGTGGGAAACTTCGAAACCCCACGCAACGTCAGCTGGTAATCCGCCTGCAATAGGCGTGCCGCCATGGCAGCTAGCTCAGGGTTGTTTTCTTGCGCCACCTGTTGCAAACGTAGCAGCTCTGGGCTTTCAAACTGTTGCCACCAATCTATACTGGGCCAAGCCGTGGCCTTCCCTTGCTGCCATTGAGTGGGAGGCTCATAGGGTATGGCCTCTAAGGGGATTTTCTGCGCACAGGCCATAAGCCCCATGCTGATACATAACAGGACGAGTTTTTTCATATTAACTACTCAAGGCCACCACGGGATCTAACTTGGCGGCTTTTAATGCTGGGGTGAATCCAAAAATCAGCCCTGTGCCCGCGGCACAAGCAAAGGCTAACATCATAATAGGTACCGAGAAGGTAACGGGCATAAACCAGGCGCCAATCACCGCCGCCACCGCCACACCACCTAGCACACCAATCACCCCCCCAAGCGTGGAAACCACCACAGCTTCCACCAAAAACTGCTGCAAAATATTACGGGTGCGAGCCCCAGTGGCTCGGCGAATGCCCACTTCTTTCGTGCGCTCAGTAACACTCACCAACATAATATTCATAACCCCAATGCCGCCCACCAACAGGGAAATGGCCGCAATGGAGCCTAGTAAAATGGTTAGGGTGTTTTGTGCAGCAGAGGCAGTTTCCACAATAGCTGCCATGTTGCGCACTCGAAAATCCTCATTACCACCGTGTTGGCGAATTAAGGTTTGTCGCACCTCCTCCTCGGTGGCATCAATGTATTCCGTATTTTCCACTGCCACAGTGATACTGCCTAAATGCCTATCCCCTGTTAGCCTGAGTTGGCCTGTGGTGAGTGGTACAAAAACAATATCATCGGCATCTTGCCCCCAAGGTGTGGCGCCCTGTTCACTCATAACACCCAGCACCTGAAAAGGCACACTGTTTAGCAGCACAAATTCACCAATAGGGTCTTGGCCGGGGAAAAGTTCCCGAGCCACGGTTTGCCCTAACACCGCCACCGCAGCATAACGCTGTGTGTCCTCTTCACTAAAAAACACCCCGGCTTGCGGCTGCCAATCCCTCAGCAAAGGATAATCATGGCTAGTGGCATTCACTTGCGTGTTAGTATCGTGGGCGCCGGCACGGGCGGTAACGCCCTTGGTGCTTTCTGGCACGGCGGCAAGCACATTGGGGAGTTGCATCAACGCCTCGGCATCCTCTGGCATTAATGTGGCCATACTGCCATCGGCACTACGCCGCTGAAACCCCGTGCCAGGGCGCACCACCAGTAGATTAGTTCCCATGGAGCTAATGCGCGCCATCACATCATCTCTGGCCCCTTCACCAATGGCCAGCATGGCCACCACAGAGCCCACCCCAATAACAATACCCAACAGGGTTAACAGGGTGCGAAACCAATTTTCTTGCAAAGAACGTAAGGCCATACGAATGGCCTCAAGGTTTTCTGTGAGTGCAGACACACTCTTGCCACTGGCGGCCTGTTGAATATGAGTGAGGGCGGGGTTTATTTTGGCATTGCGATCTGTGCGTTGGGGGCCATTATCCCGAATAATATTGCCATCTTTGAATTCAATGATTCTATCCGCATGGCTGGCCACATTCGCATCGTGGGTAATGAGAATGACAGTGTGCCCCTCATCGGCCAACTCTGTCAGCAACGCCATCACTTCTTTGCTGCTGTGGCTATCCAAGGCGCCCGTGGGCTCATCCGCCAAAATGATACTGCCACCGTTCATTAAGGCACGGGCAATGGAAACTCGCTGCTGCGGCCCACCGGATAATTGATTGGGTTTATGGGTAAGCCTCTCGCCTAGCCCTAAACGAGCCAGCAAGGCCTCGGCACGGGCTTTACGCTCTGCGGCGGGTTTGCCCGCATAAATGGCGGGGATTTCCACATTCTCAGTGGCATTGGAAGCACCAATTAAATGGTAACTTTGAAACACAAAGCCGAAGGCCTCGCGGCGCAGCCAAGCCAACTCATCATCGTTGAGCTGGCCCACATCTTGCCCCGCAAATTCATAGGTGCCTTCGCTGGGGCGATCCAAACACCCC
>CALEAR010000333.1 GCA_937943665.1 uncultured Alcanivoracaceae bacterium | reverse complement strand
AAGCCGAGGCCGAAAGGCGTAGGCGATGGAGAACAGGTTGATATTCCTGTACCATCTCTGGTAGGGATAAAGGCACCAAGGTGGCACCCTGTTCCACTAACAGGTCCAAGGCGGCGCGCACGGGGTTAGCCACTTGAGAAGAAAGCCCCTCAGGGAAAAACTCTTCAGGCACGCCAATGCGAAGCCCCTTCACCGATTGATTTAGCCCTTGGGTGTAATCCTCGGTTGCTTTGGTGGCGCTAGTGCCATCGTTAGCATCGTGGCCCGCCATTACGTTGAGCAACAGGGCGCAATCTTCTGCGGTGGTGGCCATGGGGCCAGCTTGGTCCATGCTAGACGCTAAAGCAATCATGCCCCAGCGGGAAACGCGTCCGTAGGTGGGCTTTAATCCCGTGATGCCAGTGAGTGCAGCGGGTTGACGAATGGAGCCGCCGGTATCAGATCCTGTGGCAGCAGGGGTTAGGCGGGCAGCCACAGCGGCGGCGGAACCACCGGAGGAGCCTCCTGGTACACGGCTAGTTTGCCAAGGGTTTTTTACGGCGCCGTAAAAGCTAGTGGCATTGGAAGACCCCATGGCGAATTCATCCATGTTGGTTTTGCCTAGCATCACCATGCCTGCCTCTTGCAGGCGCTGCACCACGGTGGCGTTATAGGGGGGGATAAAATTATCTAGCATACGTGAGGCGCTAGTGGTTTTTACGCCTTGGGTGCAAAACATGTCTTTGTGCGCAATGGGTAGGCCGTTTAATGGGCCGGCTTCACCTTTGGCACGGGCTTCATCGGCGGCTTTGGCTTGTGCTAGAGCTTGTTCGCTAGCCACCGTAATAAAACTATTGAGAACGTTATCTTGGGCGCTAATGCGTGCGAGATAATGGGTCGTGATTTCCGTGGCGGAAAAATCACCACGCTCAAGGCCTGCTTTTAACTGAGCTAAGGTTAGTTTATGCATGGTGGTTTATTCCTCGATCACTTGTGGAACCACATAGTGGGAATTTGCGGTGTTGGCGGCTAGGGGCAACACCTCGTGGCGATAATCCGTTTCAGTCACCTCCTCGGCCCGA
>CALEAR010000332.1 GCA_937943665.1 uncultured Alcanivoracaceae bacterium | reverse complement strand
GCGGAATTGGCTAGGGCATGGTAAAAATCGCTCATAGTCCTCGTCCTGAATGCGTAGTTAACGAAAAACATAAGCAGCCGTGGCTGTTATGTGTAAAGCTCTAAGTCTAACACAGCCACATTGGCTGGCATTTGCCCCAACGACAAAATTTCTTTCATTGTTGTAATAAGTGATGCGTTGTTTTGGCGCTGCGGTCAATGGCGTCGCAAGGGCCAATGGGCCACTGCGGTAGAGCCATTGTGCCCAAGTGAATGGGAAGGTATTGTGCCTGTGTTTTTATCACGAATGGGCAGTGATGCGTGCCGTAGTGTCGTGATTGGTATTGGTATATTTCATGAGGAGATTCCCATGTTAGCAGGGAAACAAGTTCGCAAGGTGGCCATTATTGGTGGCAACCGTATTCCTTTTGCACGTAGCAACACGGCGTATTCCACCGCTTCTAACCAAGAAATGCTCACCGCAGCTTTGCAAGGTTTGGTTAAGCGTTTCAATTTGAAAGGTGAGCGCCTAGGTGAGGTGGCCGCTGGTGCTGTAATGAAGCACGCCCGTGATTTTAACCTAGTGCGTGAAAGCGTACTGGATTCTGGTTTAGCACCAGAAACGCCCGCTTATGATCTGCAGCAGGCTTGTGGTACCGGCTTGGAAGCGGCGATTTTAGTGGCTAACAAAATTGCTTTAGGCCAAATCGATGTGGGTATTGCGGGTGGTGTGGATACCACCTCCGATGCGCCTTTAGGTGTTAACGAAGAAAAACGCAAGGTGTTCATGGAGCTTAACCGTGCGCGCACCACAGGTGATAAAGCAAAGCTTGCGCTGAAGTTGTTAAACCCCAAATGGTTGTTACCGGATATTCCGCAGAACGCAGAACCACGCACTGGCATGTCCATGGGTGAGCACGCTGCTGTTACTGCCGTGGAGTGGGGCATTACTCGTGAAGAGCAAGATGAGTTGGCTTGGCGTTCCCACCAAAACCTAGCCAAAGCCTATGAAGAGGGTTGGCAGAAAGATTTAATCACACCCTTTAGAGGCCTAGATAAGGATAATAACCTCCGCCCTGATTCCACCATAGAGAAGCTTTCCACTCTTAAGCCTGTGTTTGGTGGTGCCGGTGGTACCATGACTGCAGCTAACTCCACTCCATTAACAGATGGTGCTTCGGCAGTGCTGTTGGCCTCTGAGGAATGGGCGAAGGAGCGCGGCTTGCCTGTGCTTGCTTATCTCACCTTCGCGGAAGTGGCGGCAGTGGATTTTGTGCAAAAGCGCGAGGGCTTGCTGATGGCCCCTGCCTATGCGGTGCCGCGCATGCTTGAAAAGGCGGGTATTACACTGCAGGATTTTGATTTTTATGAAATCCATGAAGCTTTTGCTTCGCAGGTGTTGGCAACGCTAAAAGCCTGGGAGAGTGATACCTTCTGTAAAGAACGTCTAGGCTTAGAGAAGGCACTTGGCAGTATTGATCGCGATAAGCTGAACGTGAAGGGCAGCTCCTTGGCAGCAGGCCACCCCTTTGCTGCCACAGGCGGGCGTATTATTGCTAACGCTGCTAAATTATTGAACGAGAAAGGTAAGGGCCGTTGCTTGATTTCCATCTGTGCGGCAGGTGGTCAGGGTGTGGTTGCCATTCTCGAGAAGTAAGATTTCTAGTGGCTTTACCTAAGTCACAGAACCAAGCCGAACCAGTGTCACAAGCATCGGTTCGGCTTTTTTATAGTTGCCAAAATGGTAGCGTCATTAACCCCAATAAAAACACTATGCCTAAAAGGGTCAGTAAAAAACGAAACGGATGGGCTTTGATGTGATCCCATTGTGTGGGTTGGGTGCCATCACGCTTTTGTGAAGCCCATCGCGCTTGTGCTTGCTGCGCCCGTTGTGCTTGGTATTGTGCCAATAGCAGTTGGGCTTGCTGCTTTTGCGCTGGGTTCGCCAACCAAATGCCTCCCGCATTAAACCCCATAAAACTGGGTGGCACCTCATAAAAATCGATGTGCTCTTCCTTTAGCAGAGCTCTCACTTGCTCCACCTCATCTTCCGGCGCGTAACGAAAACTCAGTAATAGCATGATGTTCACTATTGATGTAGATAATGTGAAAGCATGGTAGCGGCTTCCTGGCTAACATGGCTCATATCTTTCTGAGTGCCATAAATACCATCTAGCATGAAGCGACACAAACCGTGCAACATGGCCCAACTGACTTGGGCCACTTGCAAAGGATTTTTTTGGTGCTGAGGGTTAATGGTGCTGAGAAGCTGTTCCATGCGTTCAGTATAGTAGCGGAAGCTTTGGTGGGCCGTGGTTTTTAAAGAAGAGGTGGGCTCCATGCGTTGCCAAATGGCTCGTCCAAACATGAGTTCGTAACGGGCGGGATGCTCGATGGCAAAGGAGAGGTACCCCTGCACAAATAAGAGTAAATAATCATTGAGTGATGTCTCAGCATGCCACTGGGTTTCACGCATAAAGTGGTTGAGTTGATGGAATCCTTCCTCCGCTAAGGCGCATAAGAGGGCATTTTTGTTGGCAAAGTGATGATACGCCGCCGTGCGAGAGACGCCCACGGCCTCTCCGAGCTTGCGTAAGCTTAACCCTTCGATGCCTTCGCGTTGCAAAATGGTATCGGCTTCTTGAAGCAGAGCTTCATAAAGGTTGCCGTGATGGTAGGGCTGTTTTGTGGTCATGGTCCTGCCTTTTGAGTCTTGACAGCGTTAAGATACAGTCCTATCTTAGCGCTGTAAAGATCGCCCATTCCTAAGGAGTAAATTGTGACAGCTGCAGAACAAGTCCCTTATCCCCATATGTTAACCCCTCTGGATTTAGGCTTTACTCAGCTTAAAAACCGTGTGGTGATGGGTTCTATGCACACAGGTTTAGAAGATCGTCTGTGGCATAGAGCTAAGTTGGCGGAATACTACGCCGAGCGAGCTCGTGGCGGTGTGGGTTTGATTATTACGGGCGGGTTTAACCCTAACCGTAAAGGATGGTTTTACCCTTTCGCCGGTAGCATGATTAACATGGCCGATGCCATTAGCCATATGCCCATTACACGTGCGGTACACAAAGCCGGGGGCAAAATTTGTATGCAGCTGTTGCATGCGGGCCGCTATAGTTATCACCCTTTTTCGCGTTCCGCTTCGGCCATTAAATCGCCCATTAACCCTTTTAAACCAAAGGCCATGAGTACCAAGGAAGTGCGCCAAACGGTGAAGGATTTTGCCAATGCTGCTCGTTTAGCAAAAAAGGCAGGATATGACGGTGTGGAAATTATGGGTAGTGAGGGCTACCTCATTAACCAGTTCACAGCGCCTGCCACTAATAAACGCACCGATGAATATGGCGGCAGTCGTGAAAACCGCCATCGTTTCCCCATAGAAATTGTGGAAGCTGTGCGAGAAGCTTGCGGCGATGATTTTATTATTATTTTTCGCCTCTCGGTGATTGATCTGATTCCTGAGGGCTCCACTCAAGAAGATGTGATTGCCTTAGCGAAAAGTTTAGAAAAAGCAGGCGTAAATATTATTAACAGTGGTATTGGTTGGCATGAGGCGCGCATCCCCACCATCGTAACCTCGGTGCCCCGTGCTGCATTCACGGCCTCCACACGCAAGGTGAAGGAAGCAGTGGCCATTCCCGTGATAGCTTCTAACCGTATTAATGACCCTGCTGTGGCGGAGACAATTCTTGCTCAGGGAGATGCAGACATGGTTTCCATGGCGCGCCCCTTGTTAGCGGACCCACATTTTGTAAATAAGGCTGCAGCGAATAAGGCCGATGAAATTAACACCTGTATTGCTTGTAACCAAGCATGCTTGGATCACACTTTTGAGCTTAAGCGCGCTTCTTGCTTGGTGAATCCGCAAGCCTGCTATGAAACTGAACTGAAATACATTAAAACTCATGCGCCCTTGAATGTGGCGGTGGTGGGCGCGGGGCCTGCAGGGCTGACAGCAGCCACTATAGCCGCTGAGCGCGGACACAAGGTGACCTTGTTTGAAGCCAGTGATCGTTTAGGTGGCCAATTTAATTTAGCGGCTCGTATTCCTGGTAAGGAAGAGTTTTGGGAAACATTGCGTTACTACCAACGCCGCTTAGAGGTTACCGGTGTGGAGGTTAAGCTTAATCACAAAGTTACTCGAGAAGAACTAGAGCAGGGTGGGTTTGACCACGTGGTAATTGCCACAGGGGTGGAGCCACGTATTCCGAGTATTCCTGGCATTGAGCATCCCAAAGTGGTGACTTATGCCGATGTGTTAAACGGCAAGGTGACAGTGGGCCCACGCGTGGCGCTTATGGGTGCCGGTGGTATTGGTTTTGATGTGGCCCAATACTTGGCTGAAGATGCCAATGCACCTTCTCCTCAGCCGTTAGAAGCATGGCAACAAGAATGGGGGGTGGAGCCCAATGATCCCACCTTACCTGGCAATATTGTGCAGGCAAAACCAGCGCCTTCAGCTCGGGAAATTTATTTACTGCAGCGCAAAACTAGCCGTCCGGGTAAAAATTTGGGTCGCACCACCGGTTGGGTGCACCGTGCAGCCATTCGTATGAAGTCTGTGAAGACCATTGCTGGTGTGCAGTATGATTTTATTGATGATCAGGGGTTGCACATTACCGTGGACGGTGAGCCGCGCCTACTTGAAGTGGATCATGTGGTGCTGTGTACTGGGCAAGAATCTGTACGCGAGCTGTATGATGAGAAAAGTAAAGGCGTGCCTCAATACCATGTGATTGGTGGGGCTGATGTGGCCGCAGAATTAGATGCTAAGCGTGCCATTCGCCAAGGTGCGGAAGTGGCGGCGGCCCTATGATGTTGGTATCGCCTTCGCAAACGGCGGCCTTAATGGCCGCCGGTGTCTTTTTCTTGGTGGGCCTACTCACAGGAGTTTGGAAGTATTGGCAAATGCACCGCGATGGTAGGGATCACTACTATGTGGCTGTGGCACACAGAGCCAGCCTCATGTATGCCTTTGCTGCCCTAGTGTTAGAGCGTCTTGCCTTATTTAGCGCTTGGCCTGAACAGGTGAACCTATGGGCTGTGTTAGCAAGTTGTTTGTTCTTTGCCTTAGCCATTGGAACCTATGTGGTGCATGGTCTATTAAAAGATACTACTAATCAGCTTAAGCGCCCGCATCGTTTGGGCACTTGGTATTTGCCACCCTACCTTGTGATGGGCTTTATGTTGGCCTTGATTATGGCGGAAGTGGGTGGTTTTTTGGTGTTGTTTTCGGGGGCGGCTTACACCTTGCTATGGATGGGCTAGGCATCACATTGCTTATGGTACTCTTGGATTACACTAGCAATGGAGCGGTCGAGTAAATCCACCCATACTCTGTACTTTGTTCCATCCGGTGTTTTGAGTGTGGCAAAGTCTCTCTCCCGCATGGGGGCATCGCTTTGCATATGCGTGCCGTTAGAAGGTGGGGGCTGGTTAGCTTTCACCAAGGTAAGGCCCTTTGGGGTTTTTAGCATAAAAAATGCACAGGCTTGATTCTGGTTGATCACCAACCCCGCTTCGGCAGCTTTAGCTGTGGGCGTAAGGGCATTGGTGAGCAACATAGCTGCACAAAGAAATACACGCCGAAACATAAACGAATCCTTATTGTTATAGTTTTGATTGTTATGTGGCGGGTATGGCTAAAAAGCCCCAGTGCTTACACCAGGGCAAGGTTTTTAAGACTCTGGTGTATCTACGATCACCGAGCAAATTTGGGTGTCATCATTGACGCCGTAAATGCCTTCCCCACCTTTTACGTGCCACTCTAATCCTTCATCGCTCACATAGCGGGCCCCAGATGCTGAAACCGCTAGCGTCATCAGGTATTGTTGTTCACCTGTGTTTATGACGGCGGTGTCACCGGCATAAGTTACTTCAATTTCACTTTTATCTTCACACTGATACACCTCGGTGCGTGGCTGTTCTGCAGCGAGTTCTGCTAACTCTGCATCCGCATCCTCTGGTTCAGCATTACAAGCGATAAGAGATAAGGGTAAAAGAAATAACGCTAAGTATTTGTGCATAATGCAATCTCAGTAGTGGCTAATACCATAAACATAGCACACTCAAAAAAAATATTGTGCAAAAAAATAAAAAGGGGTGGTTTTGCCACCCCTTCGCATTAGCGCAGTTCCTTGGAGCTTAAACCAAGCAATCGGCGTGCAATGATCAATTGCTGAATTTGCTGGGTTCCTTCGAAAATATCGAGGATTTTGGAATCCCGCGCCCAGTTTTCTAACAGCTCTTCCTCGGTGTAACCCAGGGTGCCGGCGAGTTCTACGCAACGCAGGGTAATGTAGTTCCCCACGCGGCCGGCTTTAGCTTTAGAAATGGAGGCTTGCACTGAGTTTGCCATGCGATTATCGGCCATCCAAGCGGCTTTTAATACGAGCCAATAGGCTGCTTCAAGCTCTGCTTCCATGGTGTAGATTTCAGCTTCTACGGCGCTCACCGCATCCACAGGCACTTTGTAATCTAAGCGGGTGGTATCTTCCACAAGCTC
>CALEAR010000331.1 GCA_937943665.1 uncultured Alcanivoracaceae bacterium | reverse complement strand
CCTTAGGATGCACCATGCCGCAACCCATGATCTCTAGCCACCCGGTGTGTTTGCACACACGGCAACCTTCGCCCTGACATTGAGTACAACCAATATCCACTTCAGCGGAAGGCTCCGTAAAGGGGAAATAAGAAGGGCGGAAGCGCACGGGTAAATCTTCCACTTCAAAAATAAAACGCAAAAACGCTGCCACAGTGCCATGTAAATCCGCTAGGGTAACGCCCTCATCCACTAATAGCCCTTCCACTTGGTGGAACATGGGAGTGTGGGTTACGTCGGAATCACTGCGATACACACGACCTGGGGCAATAATACGGAAAGGAGGCTTGCCTGCTTCCATCACGCGCACTTGCACAGGAGAAGTGTGAGTGCGCAACAAGTGGTTGGCATCAAAATAAAAAGTATCGTGCATGGCACGTGCGGGGTGATGATCCGGAATATTCAGCGCCTCGAAGTTGTGGTAATCGTCTTCCACTTCTGGGCCTTCTGCAATGGTAAAACCAAGCCGAGTAAAGAAATCCTCAATGCGACGGCGGGTGCGCGTTACTGGATGCAAGCCCCCTACTCTTTCGCCACGGCCTGGCAAGGTTACATCAATGGTTTCGCTAGCCAACTGTTCCGCAAGAGCGGCTTGTTCCAGAGCGGCTTTACGCGCCTCAATGGCGGCTTGTACTTTCTGCCTTGCTTCATTAATTACCGCCCCCGCCTTAGGACGCTCCTCCGCAGAAAGCTTGCCCAAGCCCTTCAACAACGCACTAATGGCGCCTTTTTTACCTAAGTACTTCACCCGTACTTCATCGAGTTCACGCAGTGCAGTGGCTTGTTCCACTTCCGCAAGCGCTGCCTCTATTAATGGTTGAAGATCTTCCATTTATGTCTCCGGCTCAATGATCATTGCCACACACCTCGATTGCGAGGCATCACCTGCGGGCATGATATTGTATTAGGTTTAGATAAAAAAACAGGGGAAGAGCGCGAGCTCCTCCCCTGTGATTACCGTGTAAACGGTACCGTTTGACTGCTTGCTGTGTATTAATTAAGCAGCGAGGCTCGCTTTGGCTTTTTCCACTAAAGCGCCAAATGCAGCTTTATCCCACACAGCGATATCAGCAAGGACTTTACGGTCAATCTCAATGGAAGCTTTTTTCAAGCCATTGATGAAACGGCTGTAAGATAAGCCATGCTGACGTGCGCCCGCATTAATACGCACAATCCATAAGCGACGGAACTGACGCTTTCTTACTTTGCGGTCACGGTAAGCGTATTGACCAGCACGTAATACGGATTGCACTGCAATGCGGTAAGAACGGCTTCGGGCACCATAGTAACCCTTAGCCAACTTTAAGATTTTCTTGTGACGACGACGTGTTTGAACGCCACGTTTTACTCGAGCCATGTTAGTTCTCCAAAAGCCAGAATACCTGGTCAGTTAAGGGTTATACACCGGGTAACATACGTTTAACTAAGGCAACATCCGCTGCGTGCACCTGCGTTCTAGGACGCAACTGGCGAATACGCTTAGGGGTTTTCTTAGTTAAGATGTGGCTTTTGAACGCCTGCTTACGCTTGACACCGGAGGCGGATTTCTTGAAACGCTTTGCAGCCCCGCGATTTGTTTTGATCTTTGGCATTTTTGCTCTCAAGTTCGTTAGTGGATACCAAACCGGCTTTCGCCGATTACTTTTTCTTACCGGGAGCGAGCACCATCACCATTTGGCGACCTTCCATATTGGGGCGCTGTTCCACGGTTCCATACTCTGCGAGATCTTGCTCCACCCGTTGCATTAGTTCTAAACCTAATGTTTGGTGAGCCATCTCGCGGCCACGGAAACGCACGGTTACCTTGGCTTTATCGCCAGCTTCCAAGAATCGGATCAAATTACGCAATTTAACTTGGTAATCACCCTCATCGGTACCTGGACGAAACTTAATTTCTTTCACCTGCATACGGCGCTGCTTCTTACGACTTTCGCGCTGCTTCTGGCGCAAATCGAACAAGTGCTTACCGTAATCCATCAAACGACAAACGGGAGGCTTCGCATCAGGAGAAAGTTCAACCAAATCCAACCCCTTTTCCTGTGCTTTCTCAAGAGCCTCAGCAATAGGTACCACACCTATTTGATCGCCGTTTTCGTCAATGAGTCGTACTTCAGGAACTTTAATTTGTTCGTTAATTCTGGCGCGCTTATTGCCGCCTTTGCCACCACTTTTAATGTGGAGTACCTCCAATATATTTCTATTACCTAAGGTTATTATCGACGCATCCCAGCGTCATCCTTAGACCCATCAATTTGAATGAGTTGGGATTGTACAACTCCACCGGAGCTTGTACAAGTATGAAACCACTTTCCCGTGAGAGCCGGCTAGGCTTGGCAAGGTGGAATTCACCAACCCGATACCGGCGGCTATAATACCACTTTTTAAACACCTATACAGAGGCTACCTTGCTCAGCAGAAACCAGATCCGAAAAATTCGTGCACTTCATCGCAAAAAAGCCCGCCGCGAGCAACAACTGTTTCTTGTGGAAGGGGAAAAAATGGTGGCTGAGCTTTTGGAATCGCCTTGGCCTGTGGAAAGTTTGTACGCCACCGACGCATTTTTAACCCACCATGAAGCGGCCATTAACGCCAAGCAGGTGCAACCCTTTAAGGCCACTCCCGAGGAGTTAAGTACTGCTGGCACCTTAGTAAGCAACAATGCTGCCATTGCTATTGCACATATTCCTGAGGCGCCACAATGGCCCACTGAGGCTCAAGATTGGGTGCTCGCCTTAGATAACATTAATGATCCAGGCAACCTTGGCGCCCTATTACGCATTGCAGATTGGTACGGCATACAACGGGTGGTGTGCTCCCCCACCACGGCGGAGCTTTATAACCCCAAGGTCATTAACGCAAGCAAAGGCTCCTTCTTGCGGGTATCA
>CALEAR010000330.1 GCA_937943665.1 uncultured Alcanivoracaceae bacterium | reverse complement strand
TTTATCATTTTCATGCCTATGGCGGATAATTTACAGTAAAACGACGGGAGCCACGCACCACCTCAATGGTTGCGCGACCACTGACTAAAACATCATTCAATACAGCAATATCTTGTTGTTCTTCACCTAGTGCCTGTCCATTCACAGCAACAATTTCATCGCCCACGCGCAACCCCACAGCACCAATTAATGCGGCAGGTGCGCCTTCACCGATCTTATAACCTTGGGCACTAGACTCTGACACTGGTGTAAGCGCAAGTTCCTTAATAATGACTTCACGCTGTTCCTCAGGCGTATCCCCAGGAACCATCACTGCCGCGGAGTTTTGTTGTTTGGCGGCGGGCCTTTGCCTTTTAGCCTGTTGAGGACGCCGCTCCACCTCACTCACTTCAACGCCTTTCATGGTGGTGTTTCCGCTTTTATTGCTGAGCTGTGCTTCCTTCATACGCAAAGCTTCGTATTTACCTTGGCGTCGAAGAATCACTCTATCCGTATGGATCTCCACCACCTCCACGTTATTGTTAAGGGAATCCCCCACGCGGTAGAGAGTGGCATCTTTACCTTGTTCAGCAATCACCGCCACCGCTAGCTGTGGATTCTTGTGGGCAAACAAACCCACTAACTCTACGTTTAAACGAGTATCTGGTGCGTCTTTAATCTCTTCTTCCTGTGCGGGTTCTGACGCTTTTTCACCAAACAATTGCCACTGAGCAATACGTTCCTCAGAAAGAGGTTCTTGAGTGGTTGTTTGCACAGATTCCACACGTAAAAAATGCTCAGGTACTTCCACCTGTTCTGTAGGGCCTGCTTGCAAAAGCCAAAAGGTATCCACGAACACCTTAGCTAGCAGCAAAATCAATAGTAGTGCAATTAGCCTACGCAACCAGTGGTTTATTTTAGTTATCACACTTAATCCTCGGCAGCACCACAGTTCCCAATACCAGCTCCCTTACCATTGGTCACTCAACGTAAACACCGTATCCGATGCACTTCCCCCTTGGCTCATACCCAACAATTGCACCCAACGACGATACACTCGCCACTCAAACGAACGTCCTTCAAGTTTACCTTCCATGTATACCTCTGAGGCAGAGGGGGTTTGCAATGTCAGATGAGATGCTAAAGGAGAAGGGCTCTGCGCCTGAAGCACTAAAGGCCCCACTGTAGCAGATCCTTGAGTCCAATGAATACGGCCTCCAGAATAATTCACCACACCCTCAAGTTCCACTGCTTTATCAGAGGTTATTCGCAGCTGATCAAGATGACCTTGCAAGGTGCCATCAGCACCGCCCACGGATAGCGCAAGCGCTTCGCTAAACGCTCCCACATCGGCTTCCACTTCTAACTGCTTCACCTGCACACCACGCCAAGGCAACGCAGAAACATAACCTCGTGCCTGCAGTGCCTCACCTTGGACATGCACTTTTACAGTGGGCACTAATGCGCGCACTCCTAACTTCCATCGCAAGGTGCCCTGCATATGCCGCCAACGCCAAGCTAAAGCACCGCTTAACAAGCGGCCAGACACTTGGGAAAGCGTGATGGGTTCCCCTGCCACATTCAACGTTTCTTCTGACAGCACAACTCGCGCCGGCATGGTAGCCACGGCATAAACTGCCACAGCCACCAAAAACACCACCAACCACCGCCAAGCACGAGCCATGCCTTAATCCTTTACTTACCGTTTACGCCTACACGTATCTGCGAGTTCTTTTTAGAAAGGAACATCATCATCAAAATCCAAACCCGCATCTGGAGCAACAGGTTGTGCGTCTTGTTGAGGCTGGTAAGTATTCTCCGGCTGTTGCCCGCCATCATAAGCAGGCTGAGCACTTTGAGGCGATGGCTGCTGAGCATAAGGGTTGCTATCACCGCGGCTATCTAACATTTGCATATTATTGGCAACAATCTCGGTTGAGTATCTATCTTGGCCGCTTTGATCTTGCCACTTACGTGTGCGAATACTGCCCTCAATATAAACCTTACTGCCTTTACGCAAATATTGAGCGGCCACTTCACCTAAACGGTTAAATAGCACCACACGATGCCATTCTGTACGCTCTTGACGCTGATTTGTGTTTCTATCCACCCAAGATTCACTAGTGGCCACACTAATATTCGTCACTGCCCCACCGCTTGGCATAACACGACTTTCAGGATCAGCGCCTAAATTACCAATTAAAATCACCTTATTGACACCACGCGACATATGTTTCTCCTAAAAAAGTTTGAGCTGTTATTCCTCATTAGTGTTAGCAAGTTTATGCGTCACAACCAATGGCAAAGTACGTTTTTAAGGGTCAGCCACTGCTTGCAATCATGGTATCGCTCAAACACTGCATGAAGTGTATCAGAATCTTTAGTACATCATAGAACTAACAGGAGCAACTCATTCTTGCACTCTCGTACCACAACTGTAAAAATGCTAGTGGAAAAGGATGTACCACTCACCTCAATTTATTAGATGTTAAACCATACTTAATACGATATAGCGTTACGGACATAACAATGAAAACAACAAGTCTAGCTATCTTTGGCGTGAAATCATTGCCTAATACCCTCTTACAAACCTTCTTAACTGAACAGGGCTACAAGGCAGAAATTTGTGAAACCCCTGAATCAACACTGAACTTCCTCACTAACACAGACACCTCACTCACGTTAGTGGATCACAACACAAGCGATGCCGAATCGCTAATTTCCTACGGCTTAAGTACCACCTTAGGAAAATCAGGCAAATTAATGACGGCGGTTTATAATGTGGATTGTGATGAGATCCTGCGCCGTTATGCTTATTTACCCTCAGTTAATGGCGTATTTAAGCACGATTGCCCCCAAGAAATGTTATTAAAGGGCATTTCCTCCATGCTCAAGGGCCACATTTGGTTGCCGCGGTATGTGCTCGAAGAGCATTTAGTGAAGCATCGAGTGCTTCAACCAGCTACCAAAACCCAAGTGAGCCTTACCAAGCGAGAGCGGGAAATCCTTGAGCTACTGGCCACAGGTATACGTAATACTGATATCGCCGAGAACCTCAACTTAAGCCCGCACACCGTAAAAACCCACATTTATAATATTTTCAAAAAAATTAATGCGTCCAACCGCCTTCAAGCCGTTAACTGGGCCAAAGAACATCTGCTAGCCCACTAAACGAAGTGAGGGCCAAGATGATACAATCTTGGCCCTCATCAACGTTTTGGCAGATGTTTTTACATGGCAATCATTTCTGTTCGAGGTGCTCGTACGCACAATCTTCAAAATATCGATCTCGATATTCCACGGGACAAGCTAGTGGTAATCACTGGCCTCTCTGGCTCCGGAAAGTCATCATTGGCTTTCGATACCTTATACGCAGAGGGGCAGCGTCGTTATGTGGAATCCCTCTCCACCTATGCTCGGCAGTTCCTCTCGGTAATGGAAAAGCCTGAGGTGGATCTGATTGAAGGGCTCTCCCCTGCCATTTCCATTGAACAAAAATCCACGAGCCACAACCCTCGCTCCACTGTGGGCACCATTACTGAAATTTATGATTATCTGCGCCTATTATATGCTCGCGCTGGTGAACCCCGTTGCCCTACCCATGGATTACCATTAGCAGCACAAACGGTAACGCAAATGGTGGATCAAGTGCTGGCGCTACCTGAAGGCAGCAAGCTCATGCTGCTAGCCCCTGTGGTGCAAGATAAACGCGGGGAACACCTACACATCCTCGAACAACTACGAGCACAGGGTTTTATTCGTGCTCGCATTGATGGCATTGTTACAGATCTGGATGACACGCCCACCTTAGATAAAAACAAAAAGCACACCATTGAAGCTGTGGTGGATCGCTTTAGAGTACGCCCAGATTTACAGAATCGCTTGGCAGAATCCTTTGAAACGGCACTAGAGCTCGCCGATGGCGTTGCCATTGTGGCCCCCATGGAGGGCGAAGAAGCAGTGGAAACCTTAGTGTTTTCTGCCCGCTTTGCCTGTGCTAGCTGCGGTTACAGTATTAATGAGCTTGAGCCAAGACTGTTTACCTTTAACAACCCAGCAGGCGCCTGTCCAAGCTGTGAAGGGTTAGGTCAAAAACAGTTTTTTGATGTGGATAAGGTGGTGGTTAACCCCCACGCCTCATTAGCAGCTGGCGCCATTCGTGGTTGGGATAAACGCAATGTGTATTATTACCAGCTCTTACAAGCCATTGCACACCATTATCACTTTAATATTGATACCCCCTTTAACGAGCTTGATGAGCGTATTAAAAACGTGGTGCTTTATGGCTCCAAAAAAGAATCCATTGCTTTTCGCTACTTAAACGATAAGGGCGAAATTGCGGTGCGAAAACACCCCTTTGAAGGGGTTATTCCGAACATGGAGCGCCGCTACAGAGAAACAGAATCAGAAGCCGTACGCGAAGAATTAGCCAAGTTTCTGAGCCACTCCACCTGCCCAAGCTGCGAAGGTTCTCGCCTAAAAGAAGCAGCACGGCATGTGTATGTGAATAATCGCTCTCTGCCCGATATTGTGAAAATGCCCATTGGGGAATCCTTCGAATATTTTAACGCACTTAAGCTCCCTGGACATAAAGGGGAAATTGCCGAAAAAATTCTAAAGGAAATCCGCGATCGCCTGCAATTTTTAGTTAATGTGGGGCTTAATTATCTCTCCTTAAGCCGTAATGCGGATAGCCTTTCGGGTGGAGAAGCACAGCGCATTCGTTTAGCGTCACAAATTGGTGCGGGCTTAGTGGGGGTAATGTACGTACTTGATGAACCCTCCATTGGCTTGCACCAAAGGGATAACGAGCGATTGCTCAATACACTGATACAACTGAGGGATTTAGGCAATACAGTGATTGTGGTGGAGCACGATGAAGATGCCATACGCGCTGCAGACTTCATTGTGGACATAGGACCAGGTGCCGGCCGCCATGGGGGCCACGTGGTGGCTGCAGGCCCCATGGAGGATATTATCCAAACCCCTCGCTCCCTCACAGGGCAATACCTTAGCGGCAAAAAACGTATTGCCGTGCCTAAAAACCGGCAAGAACCCACAGACAAACAGCTAATGCTAACGGGAGCCAGTGGTAATAACTTAAAGAAAGTTACCCTGAAGCTTCCTGTGGGCTTATTCACCTGTGTAACAGGGGTTTCCGGCTCAGGTAAATCTACACTCATCAATCAAACGCTCTACCCCATTGCGGCCACCAAACTGAATAAGGCCACCACCTTAAAGCCAGCTCCCTATAAGAGCATTAAGGGGCTTGAGCACTTCGATAAAGTGATAGATATTGACCAAAGCCCCATTGGTAGAACTCCAAGATCTAACCCTGCCACTTACACTGGGATTTTCACCGCCATCCGTGAGCTATTTGCAGGCACACAAGAGGCCAGGGCCCGAGGCTATAAAGTGGGCCGCTTTAGCTTTAACGTACGTGGAGGTCGCTGTGAAGCCTGCCAGGGTGATGGCCTAATTAAGGTGGAAATGCACTTCTTGGCGGATATGTATGTGCCCTGTGAAGTGTGTGAGGGCAAACGTTACAACAGAGAAACCCTCGAAATTCTCTATAAGGGCAAAAACATCCACGAAGTACTCAGCATGACGGTGGAAGAAGCACGGGAGTTTTTTGCCAACATCCCCGCACTAGCCAGACGATTACAAACTCTTATGGATGTGGGTCTGAGTTATATTAGTTTAGGACAATCTGCCATTACACTATCTGGCGGTGAAGCCCAACGTATCAAATTAGCCCGCGAACTCTCGAAACGAGATACAGGCAAGACCCTTTATATCTTGGATGAGCCCACCACTGGCTTGCACTTCCATGATATTCAGCAGCTACTCCAGGTGTTATTCCGTTTAAGAGATCAGGGCAACACCATAGTGGTGATTGAACACAACCTTGATGTGATTAAAACGGCTGATTGGATTGTGGATCTTGGGCCTGAAGGGGGGGATGGTGGCGGAGAAATTATTGCCGAAGGAAGCCCGGAAACAGTGGCTCAGAACCCAAAGAGCCATACAGGGAATTTTCTTAAACGCTGGCTATAAGCAAAAAACACCCAATAAAAAACCCCTTTCGGGGTTTTTTATTGGCATTAACACCGTTATTCCTCGCTATCATCCTCAGAGGTAGTCTCTGGGCGATCAACGAGCTCAACGTAAGCCATGGGCGCATTATCGCCAGCGCGATAACCCATTTTTAGCACACGCAAATAACCACCTGGACGGTTCTTATAGCGTGGACCTAGCTCGTTGAAGAGAATGCCTACAGCTTCATTGGATCGAGTACGCGCGAAGGCGATACGACGATTAGCAACGGTATCTTCCTTTGCTAAGGTAATGAGCGGTTCAGCAACTCGACGTAACTCTTTTGCTTTGGGCAATGTTGTTTTAATTGCACCGTGCTCGAACAGAGAAACAGTCATGTTGCGGAACATCGCGTCGCGATGCGCACTTGTACGGTTTAATTTTCTGCCACTCTTGCGATGTCGCATGGTTCCAGTTCCTTTATTCGGGGAGCCTAGGCTCCCTTAAAACTTAACACAGATAAGCTTAGCGCAGCTTACCAATCAATCTATCATCATCACGCAGGCTTTCAGGTGGCCAATTCTCTAAACGCATGCCAAGGGAAAGCCCTTTGGAAGCTAAGACATCCTTAATTTCAGTTAAGGACTTCTTACCTAAGTTCGGCGTTTTCAATAGCTCAACTTCAGTACGCTGAACCAGATCACCGATGTAATAGATATTTTCCGCTTTCAAGCAGTTTGCAGAACGAACCGTTAGCTCTAAGTCATCAACAGGACGTAGTAATACAGGATCTACTTCCTCTTCTTCCTGCTTAGGCTCGGGCTTCTCGTCCTCTTCTAAAGCAACGAACACAGCAATTTGCTGCTTTAAAATGGTGGCCGCTGAGCGAATCGCATCCTCAGGATCAATGGCACCATTGGTTTCAATATCGATAACTAGCTTATCCAGGTCAGTGCGCTGCTCAACACGAGCCGCCTCTACCACATAAGCCACACGCTCAACGGGGCTATAGCTAGCATCGAGCACCAAACGGCCGATACCGCGAGTGTCATCGTCGTCGCTTAAGCGTGCATCCGCGGGTACATAACCACGGCCGCTAGTGATCTTTAATGTCGCTTTAAAATCCACTGCATCGGTTAGAGTGCAAATCACATGATCCGGGTTAACAATTTCCACAGAATGATCTGTTTGAATGTCACCCGCTGTAACCACTGCAGGGCCTTTTACACTGATATCGACTGTGGCTGTGTCGCGATCGTGTAAACGAATCGCCACATCTTTTAAGTTCAAGAGAATATTGATCACATCTTCTTGAACGCCATCGATAGCTGAGTACTCGTGCTGCACTCCCTCAATTTCAACCTCGGAAATGGCAGCACCTTCCATGCTGGAAAGCAAGATACGGCGTAATGCAGTACCTAAAGTATGGCCAAAGCCACGCTCTAACGGCTCCAACACAACTTTGGCATGTGTTGGGCTAATTGCATTAATCGCAATAGAGCGCGGTGTGAGCAATTCGTTCACAGCAGTCATAGGGCTCCCTCAGGTTAAATTACTTAGAATAGAGCTCAACGATCAAGCTTTCGTTAATTTCTGCCGGCAAATCACTACGCTCAGGCAAGGCCTTGAATGTGCCCTCTAGCTTGTTTTCGTCTACCTCAATCCAGTCTACAAAGCCACGCTGCTGTGCAAGCTCCATAGCGGCTTTCACACGAAGTTGGTTCTTTGCTTTTTCGCGTACAGAAATCACATCACCTGGACGCACTTGGTAAGATGCCACATTCACTGTTGCACCGTTAACAAGAATGGCTTTGTGGCTTACCAGCTGGCGCGCTTCTGCACGGGTGGAACCGAAGCCCATACGATATACAACGTTATCTAGGCGACCTTCCAACAGCTGAAGCAACACTTCACCAGTTGCACCTTTACTACGAGCAGCTTTTTTGTAGTAGCCACGGAATTGTTTCTCTAGCACACCATACATGCGGCGTACTTTTTGCTTCTCGCGAAGTTGCAAACCGTACTCAGAAAGACGAGTCATACGGCGATTTGCAGCTGCCTGACCAGGGGCCTGATCAGCTTTACACTTATCTTCTAAAGGACGCACACCGCTCTTTAAATAGAGGTCTGTGCCCTCGCGGCGAGAAAGCTTACACTTAGGACCAAGATATCTAGCCATTGCTTAATACTCCCGTTATACGCGACGTTTCTTAGGTGGACGACAGCCGTTATGTGGAATAGGCGTCACATCAGAAATGCTAGTGATTTTGAAACCAATAGCATTTAGAGCGCGTACGGAAGACTCACGGCCAGGGCCAGGACCCTTAACACGAACTTCTAGATTTTTTAATCCGTAGTCTTTCGCTGCGTTACCCGCGTTTTCTGCAGCCACTTGCGCTGCGAAAGGAGTGCTTTTACGTGAACCACGGAAACCAGCACCACCTGCTGTCGCCCAAGATAAAACATTACCTTGGCGATCAGAGATAGTGATAATGGTATTGTTGAATGACGCATGTACGTGCGCTATGCCGTCCGCAACGCTACGAGTTACGCGCTTACGACGGACGGAACTATCTTTCTTTGACTTTGCCATCTTACCTACTC
>CALEAR010000329.1 GCA_937943665.1 uncultured Alcanivoracaceae bacterium | reverse complement strand
TTCTTAACTTCACCTACCAAGGCACCAACCGCCGTGGTATTGCAGAAATGCTTGATGCCATTACCACCAACTATTTCTTACAAAACATTCAGCGCCGGGCAGAAGAGGCAGAAAAAAGCCTAGAATTTTTGCAAGAGCAATTGCCCGATGTGCATGAAAAGCTCACCCAAGCGGAGCAATCCCTAAGCCAGCATCGCTTACAAACGGAATCTGTGGATCTCACCATGGAGGCCAAAGCCCTGTTAGACCGCTTAGTGGAAGTGGAAGCGCGCATGAACGACCTCAGCATTAAAGAAAGCGAGATTGCCGCCCTCTTTACCCAAGAGCACCCCACCTACCGCACCTTGCGGGCGCAGCGTAAAAGCTTAGAAAAGGAAAAAGAGCGCCTGCAAGAAGAAGTGAAAAACATGCCCGAGAACCAGCAAGAGATTTTGCGCCTTACCCGAGATGTGGAGCTAAACCAACAAATTTACCTGCAACTGCAAAACCGAGACCAAGAACTGCGCATTTTAAAAGCCGGCACCGTGGGCAACGTGCGCATTATTGATGCCGCCGAGGTGCAACCGAATCGGGTGAAGCCCAAACGCAGCCTTATTGTGCTGATTAGCACCCTGCTAGGTGGCATGCTTTCTGTGGGCTTGGTGTTGTTAAAGGCCATGCTTAACCGCGGCGTGCAAAGTGCCGATGAGTTAGAGCAAGAGGGTGTGGCCGTGTATGCCACCTTGCCCTTTTCTGAAGATAACGAACGACAAGTACGCCTTTATGAGCGGCAAAGGCGCCGGCGAGGCGAGGCGGGGGCACAGCCCTTGTTGGCCCTTACTCACCCTGGGGATCAAGCCATTGAAGGCCTGCGCAGCCTGCGCACCAGCTTGTACTTTGCCATGATGGATGCCAAAAATAAGGTCATCGCCCTTTCGGGCCCAAGCCCCGGGGTGGGGAAATCTTTTGTTTCCAGCAACTTTTACTATCAGGTAGTATAGAAGGGGAAATTAGCGGCTATCTATTCGATTCAGAAGC
>CALEAR010000328.1 GCA_937943665.1 uncultured Alcanivoracaceae bacterium | reverse complement strand
GGTGGTGTTAGAAGGGGAGGAGGGCGTGGAGATCCCAGATGTGGGTGAGCGCATGCGCGATACCTTGCTGTTGGTGGATCGCTCCCTTAGGGAATGCGGCATGGAAGATCTGGCCGATGGCCCCCTGAAAGATACCCTGCGCCGCTTGGCCACCTTTGGCACTTCTTTGCTGCGATTGGATATTCGCCAAGAATCCACCCGTCACAGCCAAGCCTTAGATGCCATGACACAGTATTTGGGCATGGGCAGTTATTTGGAATGGGATGAGGCAAAGCGGCAGCACTTTTTGCTCACGGAATTACGCGGGCGCCGCCCCCTGGTGAACCAGCAATTCCGCCAGAGCGATTATTGCACCCCTGAGGTGGCGGAGGTGCTAGATACCTGCGCCGTGATTGCCGAGCAACCCGCCCACGCCTTAGGCGCTTATGTGATTTCCATGGCGAAGGCGCCCTCTGATGTATTAGCGGTGATGCTGCTGCAACGGGAGGCCGGGGTAGAAACGCCCATGCGGGTGGTGCCCCTGTTTGAAACCTTAGAGGATTTGCGCAACGCCCGCCGTACCATGGCGGATTTGCTAAACATGCCTTGGTACAAGCAGCAGGTGCTTTTTGGCCAAGAAATCATGATTGGCTATTCTGATTCCGCCAAGGATGCGGGCTTTTTGGCCGCCGCTTGGGCGCAGTATCAGGCCCAGGAGCAATTGGCTGAATTATTCCAAGAGCACCATATTCCTCTCACCTTGTTCCACGGGCGTGGCGGGTCCGTGAGCCGTGGCGGTGGCTCCACCACGCGCATGGCGGTGTTATCGCAGCCGCCAGGCTCTGTGGCAGGGCGCATTCGTGTTACAGAGCAGGGGGAGGTGATCCGCTTTAAGTACGGCCAGCAACAGGTGGCCATGCATAATTTAGAGCAATATGTGGCCGCCACCTTAGAGGCCACCTTAATGCCGCCGGTGAAGGCCAAGCCTGAATGGCGCGAGGAAATGGATCGCCTAACGGCGGTATCTTACCGAGCGTATCGGAGCATAGTGTACGAAGAGCCGGATTTAGTGCGTTATTTGCGCACGGTAACCCCAGAGTTGGAGCTTTCACGCTTGGCCTTGGGTAGCCGCCCCGCCCGGCGTACCCAGGTGGATGATTTATCCTCCTTAAGGGCCATTCCCTGGGTGTTTGCGTGGACGCAGGTACGGTTGATTTTATCCGCTTGGCTGGGCACAGGAGCAGCCTTGGAAGAGGCCTTAAAGAGATCGGAAGAGCGTCGGGTAGGGAAAGAGTGTAGATCTCGGTGGTCGCCGT
>CALEAR010000327.1 GCA_937943665.1 uncultured Alcanivoracaceae bacterium | reverse complement strand
TGTTAAGCGCCTGTGCTACTGTGCGCGATGCCTTGCACCTGCAACAACGGGTGCCTGTGCCTGAGCGGGTACAGGGCTTGAGCTATTTAGCCATTTCGCAAATTGGCGCCCTGCAAGATAGCTGTTTAACCCTTTCTAACCATTATGAGAATCAAACCCAGCTCCCTCGGGAAGAGGTGGCAGCCTTGGTGTTTGATTGTGAAAGTGTTATTGCTCGCGCCCAGCAAGAAATCAGCAACCGTGTTAAGCAGGCGGAAGCGGAGGCGATTTCGGAATCCCTGAAAGAGGATTATGAGCAGTTTTTAGCCCGCAGAGAAGCGGAATGGCGCCGAGCCGAGCAGCAACGCCAAGCGGCGGCGGCCCTGCGCGCACAGCTAGAGGAAGCGGAGCGACAGCAGCGCGA
Source organism: uncultured Alcanivoracaceae bacterium (assembly GCA_937943665.1). Lineage (GTDB taxonomy): Bacteria > Pseudomonadota > Gammaproteobacteria > Pseudomonadales > Alcanivoracaceae > CALEAR01. The sequence goes on along the minus strand of CALEAR010000327.1, from coordinate 2,589 downwards.
GCGTGAAGCGGCCTTGAAAGAACAGATCAAAAGCACCCAAGCCTATGCCGCCCTCGAGAAGATTAAGGATAAACCCATCGCCCATAATGCGGGGGATCCCTCTGATACCATGCTGAAAACCTTTTTGGCCTGTGTGGAACTGGCATACCCCAATAAGGGCTATGCGGTGAAGCAAAATGGCAAGGAGCTGAATATAGAGGTGAAGGAGGCCAAACTGCCCCGTGGGGATCTGCCCATTATTATGCGCTTTACAGAAAGCAGTGATTACTGGCGCATGACCTACTTAATGGTGGCGGATATTGAAGCGCGCTCGGATGCGGATCGCTTCGTGCTTTCGCAAAACCTCACGGCGGAAAGCTGCCCGCAGGAAGGCGGCTTATTCTAATGGAGCTCGGGGTATTCAAAACCCTGAATGATTTCTAAGAAGCTAGCCCCATACTCTTGTTTAACCTTTGGGGTGAGGCCGTTAATCCAACGGAGTTCCTGTGGGGTTAGCGGCCTTTCTTCTGCCATTTGTTTAAGGGTGTCATCGCTGGCTAAGCGTTTTTCGGGCATCTGCGCCTGCTTGGCGAGGCGTTTGCGTAAGCGGCGTAATGCCTTGTACACCGCTTCATCCTCTGGGTGCAGGCGAGCACTCGGGCGGCGCCGCGGTTGCTTATCTTCGGCGGTTTGCCGTAACCACACCTGTTGTTCCCCTCGTAACACAGGCCGGCAGGCCTCGGTGAGTTGCAAGGTGCCATAGCCTTGGGCATCGGTGCTCACCAATTGCATGGTGAGCAATTGGCGATAAATACTGCGCCATCTTTCTGTGCTGATCTCTTTGCCGATGCCATAGGTGCTTACCTTGTGGTGGCCATGGCGGCGAATGGCTTCTGTGTGGGCACCGCGCAGCACATCCACCAAATGATTCACCCCAAAGCGCTGCCCCGTGCGATAAATGCAGGAGAGGGCCTTTTGCACCGCTTCGGTGGCATCCCAACGCTGCGGTGGGTATAAGCAATTATCACAATTGCCGCAGGCTTCTGGGGCAGGTTCGCCAAAATATTGTAATAACAGCTGCCGCCGGCAACTGGCCGTTTCACACAGGCCTATCATGGCATCGAGCTTGTGGCGTTCGCGCTGCTTATGGGCCTCGCTACCGGTGGATTCATTCAACATTTTGCGCAGCAACACCGCATCGTTCATGCCATAGGCCATCCATGCGGTGGCGGCTTTGCCATCGCGGCCGGCGCGGCCTGTTTCTTGGTAATAGGCCTCTATGCTGCGGGGAATATCTAAATGGGCCACAAAGCGCACATTGGGTTTATCAATGCCCATGCCAAAGGCGAGGGTAGCCACCATCACCGCATTATCGTTGGCTAAAAACAGTTGTTGATGCTCCTCCCGCACTTGGGGCGCCATGCCACCATGGTAGGGCAGAGCTTGCACCCCGTGGCGGCTAAGCCACAGGGCCGTATCTTCCACCCGTTTGCGGGATAAACAATACACAATCCCACATTGGCCGGGGTGCTCTGTTTGAATAAAACGCAATAAGCGCTGCCGTGCTTGGTGTTTTTCAATAATGCGGTAGCGAATATTGGGGCGATCAAAGCTGCTAATAAACTGCCGTGCCTGTTGCAGCCCCAAGCGTTGTAGGATCTCCTCACGGGTGCGCAAATCCGCGGTGGCGGTGAGTGCCACGCGCGGCACCTGGGGAAAATGTTGGGGCAGCAGGGCTAGCTGTAGGTAATCTTCCCGAAAATCATGGCCCCATTGCGCCACACAGTGGGCTTCATCGATGGCGAATAAATTAATGTGGGCACGGGCCAAGAGCTGTAATGTGCGCGGTTGTACTAGGCGCTCAGGGGCCACATACAGCAATTTAAGCTGGCCTTGCAGTAGGGCGCTTTCCACCCGTTGTACCTCTTCAAAGCGTAGGGTGGAATTCAAAAATGCGGCGGCAATGCCGCGTTGTTGCAAGGCTTCCACTTGATCTTGCATCAAAGCAATTAAGGGAGAAACCACCACAGCACAACCTGGGCGCACCAAGGCCGGAATTTGGTAGCACAAAGATTTCCCCCCACCCGTGGGCATTAGCACTAAGGCGTTTTGGCCTTGGATGAGGGTGTGAATAATGGCCTCTTGGTGGCCACGAAAGTGCTCATAGCCAAAGGTGTGCTGTAAAACCTGTTGTGCTGTGTTCATGGTATTCACTGTGGCGGATTCACGCCTTCACTGTAGGGCCCAAAAGGGCGAGTGCCTAGGCTCATTGGCTTGAATCCTTGTCCGTTTTTTCTGATTCTTCCCCGCGCCAGTGATCATCCTCATAGGAAAACACAGGTAAGGACCAGGACCAACGAATAGCCGCCAAACGTAAGCATAAGCCTAACGAGAAGGAGGCAATAAGATTAATATCATGGTTGATATCGTAGGCGCGGAGTGTGAGATAAAACAACGCCACAATTAAGGATACGCTGGCATACAACTCTTTCAGCAACACCATGGGGGTACGATTGCACAGAATATCGCGCAAAATACCGCCGAAGATCCCTGTGGTGAGCCCGGCCATAATCACCACCACTGTGGGGTGGTTAAGATCAATGGCCACGT
>CALEAR010000326.1 GCA_937943665.1 uncultured Alcanivoracaceae bacterium | reverse complement strand
TGTTGGTGGCGTGGCTGCCTATTTGGCTGGGTGTGTTGCTTTGGCAAAGCACTGGAGCCCTTGAGCAAGCTTACCTAGCGGGGGACACGGAACGGTTTATTTATGCGCAAAAGAAAATTGCCACTTGGTTTACCATTACTGGCGTTGTGCTTTTACTACAGCTTCTACTTGTGTTAGCAGCAATGTTTTTAGGCTTTGGCGCCGGTTTTGCTCAATTCATGAGTGTAAGTTAATGCTCGTGCGGCAGCCCAACCGCTGCCGCCTTCCCTCTGCTTATTTACACTGCTTGCCCGGCACAAAACCCCGAAGACCACGCCCACTGGAAATTGTGGCCACCCAAATGGCCAGTTACATCAAGCACCTCGCCAATAAAATAAAGCCCTTTGACTCGCTCACTTTCAAAGCTTCGAGAGGAAATTTGCCGTGTATCCACGCCCCCTAAGGTAACTTCTGCGGTGCGGTATCCCTCTGTGCCATTTGGTTTTACCGGCCAGTGGCATAAAAGGCTTAGCTGCTGAGCCAAGGTATCTAAGGAGTAATGCTGTAGCGGTTCTTCCCACTGGTGAAAGCTCACCAACCATTGGGCCAAGCGACGGCTTAACTTGTGCTGCAAAAAATGCAACCAAGAGCTTTGCGGCTGTTGTTGCTTTTGCTCAAAGAGGGCCTCGCACCACTGAGCAAACTGATCTTGGCTCCAATCAATCCATAGGGTATCCCCTGGCTGCCAATAGCTAGAAATCTGCAATATGCCAGGCCCACTTAAGCCTCTGTGCGTAATAAGCAAAGGCTCATTAAATGCTTCATGAGCTGTTTTCACTATCACATTAGCACTCACCCCTGCTAAGGCCGCCAAGGAATCTCTTAAGCTTGGCTGCAGTGTAAGCGGCACTAACCCTGCCCGAGTGGGTAGCACGTTGTGACCAAATTGTTCTGCGAGCTGATAACCAAAGGGGCTGCCCCCCAAGGTGGGAATGGATAACCCGCCCGTGGCCACCACCAGGGATGTGGTGCGAATGAGTTGGCCATTCACCTTAAGCAAGAAACCATTGGCCTGCCTTTCCACGGCGCTTACTTCTTGTTTGGTGCGTATTTCCACCCCTGCCCATTCACACTCGGTAAGCAGCAATTCCAATATGGGACGGCTAGAATCCACACAAAACAATTGTCCTGGGGCTTTTTCTGTCCATGGCACCCCATGGCGCTCAGCCAACTCTAAGAAATCTTGCGGGGTATAACGTTTTAAGGCTGAAATGCAAAAAGCAGGGTTAGCAGAAATATAATGAGCGGGTTGGGTATTAAGGTGAGTGAAGTTGCAACGCCCGCCCCCAGACATCAAAATCTTCTTACCGGGTTTGTTGGATTTTTCTAACACCAACACACGTCTGCCACGGTAGCCCGCTGTGGCTGCACACATTAGCCCTGCAGCCCCCGCGCCAAGCACCACCACATCATAATAAGGCTCTGCTATTGCCATCGTTGTAATATATCCACTAGCACTTTATCGCGTAATGCTGGCTGCTTCACCGTGGCGAAGTGCCAGGCCACCAGCAACAGTTTTAGTTGCACCTGTTGGCCCCCCTCATGGGCGAGCCATTGCTTAAACCACCCTTTAAACTCCACCTTTGGGTCCCGCTCAGCAGCTAGGGGCAACATTAAGCTGCAGCAAAAAGCCAGTGCCGACAAATAAACCACCTGTTGGCGCTTGGCAAGAAATGCATCATCCTGTCGCCTAAGAAAATCCCAAAGGCTTTTTATATATAGAATGCATTGTTGTTCGAAGTACACATCGAAGGGGCCGCCCGTGCTAGGGTAGCGCCGAAACAGCACGGGGGTAAAAACCAATAGCATCATCACGGCAGCGAGGATCACCACCGTGAGGATCAATGTGGCCATTATGGCTCCCAGTAGGCTTGTAAGGTCTCTAAATACGCTAAGGCTTGAGAACGTCTTTGCTGAGACATCACCACGGCTTGTTCACGAGCACGCAATAAACTTGCGCTACGTAAGGGCTGGTGAGGATGTTTCTCAAGCCATTCAATCACTTCAATTTGTCCTAGCCTTTGGTTACAAGGCAACAC
>CALEAR010000325.1 GCA_937943665.1 uncultured Alcanivoracaceae bacterium | reverse complement strand
TCGTCCAACCAGTTGGGTTTCGACTACCTGCGCGCCAACATGGCGTGGAGCGCGTGTTTTGTGCTCGTTCCAATAAAGAGTTCCAACGCTTAAGTGCCGGTGAATTTGTGCGCAAAGTGTTGGTGCAGGGGCTAAATGTGCGCCATTTGGTGGTGGGGGATGATTTCCGCTTTGGTAGTGGCCGTGAGGGGGATTTCGAGTACCTTAGAAAAGCGGGTGAAACCTATGGATTTACCGTGGAAGATACCCCCACTTGCCTGTACGAGGGAGAAAGAGTTTCTAGCACTCGTGTTCGTGAGGCGTTAGCGCACGGTAGGTTACAAGAAGCGGAAGCCTTATTAGGACACCCCTATTTTATTAGTGGTAGGGTGCACCACGGCGATAAAATTGGACGCACCTTAGGTGTGCCCACCGCTAACCTTGTGCTGCCTCATTTGCGTGTACCCATCAATGGCGTTTATGCAGTGACGGTGTCTGGGGCAGGGTTGCATGAGCATGCCGCTGTGGCCAGCGTGGGTACGCGGCCCACAGTGGGCGGCAAAGAGCTGCGCTTGGAGGTGCATCTTTTAAACTTTGAGGGTGATCTTTACGGAAAGCACCTCACTGTCACCATGAAACATTTCCTACGTCCAGAACTTAAATTCGATGGGCTTGAAGCGTTAAAACAAGCTATTCACCAAGATATTCAACAAGCCACAGAGTGGTTTCAGCAAAGGGCCAATTAACATGACCGATTACAAAGCCACCTTAAACTTGCCGCATACGGAGTTTCCCATGCGCGCAGGCCTTGCTCAGCGTGAACCCGAGCAGCTCGAAAAATGGCAACAGCTACGGCTTTATGAGCGTATTCGTGAGCGCTCTGCGGGCAAACCTAAATACATTCTTCATGATGGCCCTCCTTATGCTAATGGCGATATTCATATTGGCCACGCGGTGAACAAGGTGTTGAAGGATTTTATTATTAAATCACGCACCTTAAGTGGCTATGACGCCCCCTATGTACCAGGGTGGGATTGTCACGGTTTGCCCATTGAGCACCGAGTGGAGCAAAAAGTGGGTAAGGCAGGGCACAAGGTGACTGTGGAAGCTTTCCGGAGCCAGTGCCGTGAGTACGCAGCCCAACAGGTGGAAGGTCAAAAGGCGGATTTTATTCGCTTGGGTGTATTTGGTGAGTGGGATAACCCTTACCTCACCATGGATTACGCCTTTGAAGCTAATATTATTCGCGCTCTAGGAAAAATTGTGGCCAATGGCCACTTGCAGCGTGGCTTCAAACCCGTGCACTGGTGTTTGGATTGCGCTTCTGCATTGGCGGAAGCGGAAGTGGAGTATCAAGATAAGGTTTCTGATGCCATTGATGTGGCGTTTGCCGTATTAGATATAGCAGATTTCACCGCTCGCACAGGCATAGAAGTACCGCAGTTAGAGGTGGCCATTTGGACTACCACCCCTTGGACCTTGCCCGCTAACCATGCGGTGAGCTTGCATCCAGAGCTTCCTTATGTGGTGCTTTCTGGCCAACACAATGGTGCGTTAATGCACGTGGTGGTGGCGGAAGCCTTGGTGGAGGAGGTGGCCCAACGTTGGCAGCTTGTTGAGACCTCCGTATCTGCCACTTTCAAGGGTAGCGCCTTAGATGGCTTGGTGCTTGAACACCCCTTTGGCCACCGTCGTGTGCCTGTGATTGTGGGCGAACATGTAACCACAGATGCAGGTACTGGTGCGGTACATACAGCGCCAGGCCACGGGGATGAAGACTTTGCTGTGGGCAAAGCTTATGGGCTGCCCACCACTAGCCCCTTACGGGATAACGGCGTATTTGCAGAAGATGAGCCCGTAGTGGGCGGCTTACATGTGAATAAGGCCAACCTCCCAGTGATTGACGCTTTGCAAGCTAACAATCGTTTGCTAGCCCATGAAAAGCTCAATCATAGTTACCCCCATTGCTGGCGCCATAAGTCGCCATTGATTTTCCGCGCCACGGCTCAGTGGTTTGTGGATATGCATCAAGCAGGCTTGTTAGAGCAAGCTCAGCAGGAGGTGGAGAAGGTGCAATGGTTGCCTGATTGGGGCAAGGCACGTATTGCTAGCATGCTCACTGATAGGCCGGATTGGTGTATTTCTCGCCAACGCACTTGGGGTGTGCCCATTGCTTTGTTTGTTGATCAAGACACTAGCGAGCCCCATCCCGCTACCCCGCAACTCATTGAGGCTGTGGCAGATTTGGTGGAAGAAAAGGGAATTGATGCTTGGTTTGAGTTAGACGGTACCCAGTTCTTGCACGAGCAGGGTTTTGCAGATGATAGCGAACGCTACGTTAAGGTGCTTGATACCTTGGATGTGTGGTTTGATTCTGGGGTGACCCATTACGCCGTATTAGATGCCCGTGATAACCTGCATGTGCCCGCTGATTTATATTTAGAAGGCTCTGATCAGCACCGCGGCTGGTTCCAATCATCCTTGCTCACTAGTGTGGCCATGCGTGGATCAGCGCCTTATAAAGCGGTACTTACCCATGGATTTACCGTGGATGAAAAGGGCCGAAAGATGTCTAAATCTTTGGGGAATGTGATTGCTCCCCAAGAGATCACTAGCACCCTAGGGGCGGATATTTTGCGTTTATGGGTGGCTGCTACGGATTATCGCGGCGAAATGACCGTTTCTCACGCCATTTTGAAACAAATGGCCGATGCGTATCGTCGTATTCGTAACACCTCTCGTTTCTTGTTAGCCAACTTAACCGGCTTTGATCCTAAGGTCCATGCGTTACCAGAGGAAGAGCTGCTGTGGTTAGACCGTTGGGCGGTGGATAGAGCAGCGGAGTTGCAGGCTGAGATTGTAGAACTGTATGAAAACTTCCAGTTCCACCAAGTGTATCAGCGGATTCATCATTTCTGCTCCATTGATATGGGTGGTTTTTACCTCGATATCATTAAAGATAGACAGTACACCACACAAGCAGATTCTCGCGCTCGTCGTTCCTGTCAAACTGCGCTGTATCACATTGCCGAGGCCTTAGTGCGTTGGATGGCTCCCATTTTAAGTTTCACGGCTGAAGAAATTTGGCAGCATATGCCGGGTGAGCGTGATGAATCTGTGTTTTTAAGCCAATGGTATGAAGGATTATTCACCTTGCCTGAAGATGCCACTATGAACCGTACTTATTGGGTGCAAGTGCAGGCGGTGAAGCAAGCTGTGAACAAAGCCATTGAGGATGCGCGTAATGCTAAGGTGGTGCGTGCAAACCTGGCTGCCGACACAGTGCTCTATGTGGATGAGGCTGTGCGGGAGCTATTAGCAAACTTTGGCGATGAACTTCGGTTTGTCACCATTACTTCCACGGCGGCCTTGGCGCCTTTAGAGCAAGCACCGGCAGAGTTACCGGCTTCTGCGGTGCCAGGTTTAAAGGTAGAAATTAAGGCCTCCACAGCTCCCAAGTGTGTTCGTTGCTGGCACCATCGTGAGGATGTGGGCGAGCATCAAGCACACCCAGAGCTTTGTGGGCGTTGTGTGGTGAACGTGGATGGTGAAGGTGAGGAACGCCATTATGCGTAAACCACGGCGCCTATATTGGCGTCAGCTGTCTTGGTTGTGGTTATCCCTTTTCGTGGTTATGGTGGACCAAGGCACTAAAACCCTGGTGGAGCAAAAGCTCCACCTATATGAGCGCGTTGAGGCGCTGCCTTTTTTTAATATTACCTTGGCGTATAACCCAGGGGCTGCCTTTAGCTTTTTAGCAGAGGCGGGAGGGTGGCAACGTTGGTTTTTCACCGGCATTGCTTTGCTAGCCACGGGCTTTATTCTCGTTTGGTTGTTAACTAAGCGGGAGCGTGCATACACCTTGGCAGGGCTTGCATTGGTACTTGGCGGCGCTTTAGGTAACCTGTGGGATCGCTTAGTACGTGGCCACGTAGTGGATTTCCTCGATTTCCACTGGGCAGGATGGCACTACCCCGCTTTCAATATGGCAGATACGGCTATTACCCTCGGGGTGATTTGCTTGCTTATCGATATGTTTTTCTCTAAGGAGGCGCCTCGTGAGTGATGTGCTAACCGTAGGACCGCAGAAAGAAATTACCTTACATTTTGCTGTGCGTTTAATCAGTGGAGAGGAAATAGATTCCACTTTTGGTAAAGAGCCCGCCACCTTTGTGTGGGGCGATGAATCTTTACCTGAAAACTTTGAACGCTCTTTATTGGGGCTTAAAGCCGGAGATAAACGCAGTGTTTATATTAGTGCTGAGGAAGGGTTTGGTGAGCCTAACCCTGAGAATATTCAGCACTTTAGGCGTGATACTTTCCCTGATCAAGAGGTATTGGCACCTGGCGTGGTAATGCAATTTGAAGATGCGGCCAAATCTGAATTGCCAGGGGTGATCACTGCTGTGGATGATGAATGGGTGACAGTGGATTTTAACCACCCCTTGGCCGGTCGCGATTTAACCTTTGAGGTGGAAATCATTGAGGTGAAGCATGCGGCGGTGGAACAAATCGTTGAGCTTCGCTAATTAATTAACATAGGTGCAATCATGGAAATTCGTTTGGCCAACCCTCGTGGCTTCTGTGCTGGCGTGGACAGAGCCATTGATATTGTAAATCGCGCTCTTGAGGTGTTTGGTGCCCCTGTGTATGTGCGCCATGAGGTGGTGCATAACAAATTCGTGGTGGCTGATTTACGTGAGCGTGGCGCTGTATTTGTGCAAGAGCTTCACGAGGTGCCCGATGATGCCATTGTGATTTTTTCCGCCCACGGGGTTTCAAAAGCGGTGCAAGACGAAGCCAAACGCCGTGATTTGAAAGTATTTGATGCCACTTGTCCCTTGGTAACAAAAGTGCATATGGAAGTGATCCGTTATAGCCGCCAAGGGAGTGAGAGTATCCTTATTGGCCATGCGGGGCACCCTGAGGTTGAAGGTACCATGGGCCAGTATGACACCAGCCAAGGAGGCGCCATTTACTTGGTGGAGGATGAGGCAGATGTGGAAGCGCTACAGGTGAAGGACCCAGATAACCTCACTTATGTTACGCAAACCACGTTATCGGTGGAGGATACGGCTAAAATCATTGATGCCTTGCGGAAAAAATTCCCCAATATTCGTGGCCCTCGTAAAGAAGATATTTGCTATGCCACCACTAATCGCCAAGATGCAGTGCGTCAGTTGGCCTTGGAGTGCCAATTGGTATTAGTGGTGGGCAGCCCCAATAGTTCTAATTCTAATCGCCTGCGCGAGTTGGCGGAGCGGTGTGGCACTCCCTCGTTTTTGATTGATGGTCCTGAGGAAATTAATCCACAGTGGCTAGAAAATGTGAAGGCAGTGGGAGTTACCGCTGGTGCTAGCGCCCCCGAGATTCTAGTGCGTCAAGTGGTGGAGCGTTTACGCGAACTTGGCGGAACCACTGCACAAGAGCTGGAGGGGCGAGAGGAAAATATTCGATTCACCTTGCCTCGAGAACTCCGCTTGGCTAATGAATAAGTGAGTATGCGCCCAAGTATTTGTAAGCTTGGGCGCAAAAAGCACGATGCAAATGGCCGTTTGATGGCTATCCCCTTGATTTTACTTTCTTGTTATATCCATTGAGTTAACTGTGTGAACTCCCGTTGTCTTTTGCCCTGTATGGTTACTACATAACCAGAAGGAGGAAGGCATGGACGCTTATACACAGCAGGGTAGTAGCTTTATTGAGGTACTTGTGGCGTTGGCCTTGCTTATGGTAGCAGGCGTGGGCATGGCCATGGTGCAGCAAGAAACACAGTTTGTACAACAACAAACATTATGGCGCTGGCAGGCGCAACACTGGTTTGAGGTGTTCGCGCACTGGCAAAGCTTAGGGCCTCAGTCTCAGTTGGGAGCGGGGCACTTGTGTGAGCAAGAGGCGCTCGTTCCCCCTTGTGATTCGGCGCAATGCAATTTCCAGGACGTACAAACCTGGCAGCAGCAGCGGTTTTGCGATTTGCTACGCCAGACCTTGCCAGAGGTTTCTGTGCTCATAAAACCCTGCGGCGAAGCCATGTGTTTGGTGATGGCCAACTCACGTGTCACTGCCCAACAGTGCCGCCTAGGGGAGGGCCATTGCTTTATGAAGGTCTTGCCACGAGGGCGACATGGATAAGCAGCAAGGGCTAAGCTTGGTGGAGTTAATGGTGGGCCTTCTCCTTGCTAGCCTGTTATCGCTGATGGCTTTTTCACTGCTATGGCAACAACAAAGCGCTTGGCGTGAACAAATGGCATTACAACAGCTGCAAGAGGATGGGCAGCTCGTGTTAAGGGTATTTCAGGATGAAATTACCCAAGCAGGTATAGGGGTGCCTACTCCTTTACTTGCGGTGGATAATCCACGTGCCAGGGAAGGCAATCTTAATGAAGACAACAGTGTGCTTACCTTCACTAGTCAAGATGTGACCGATTGTTTAGGTCGCACATTAGAGACCATGGAAGTGGTGATTAACCAATACTATGTGCGTGCTAATAGTGAAGGTATTCCTGCCTTGTATTGTCGTGCTTTTGCACGGGGCACTTGGGAAGAGGCGGAGCTGGTGCGCGGGGTTGAGCATTTTCAAGCCGTGGTGCTTGCAAAATCCGTAGAGGAAGGAAGCTATGGCGTTTATGCCCCTGAAAGGTTGCCCGATTCCATGCAAGCGTTGGCGGTGAGCCTATTATTTATTTTAAAACATCCCGATACCAAACCTCGCTATCCCATGGCTTTTTCTTATATGGATATGTTTGGGCTAGTGCACCATCTCCCTGAGGAAGGTATTTATCAGCGCTTCTTTTTGCACAGGAGCTTATTCAATGGGTAAGCAGGGGGGTGCTATTTTATTGTTTGTGCTTGTGGTTCTGCTGTTGTTAGCAGGCTTATCCACGGTGGGGCTCAAGGCCCATGGTTTATGGGTGCGTTCGGAGCGTGTGGCCTCTGCGGTATCCGCAAGGGAATTGAACGCTTTGGAGTTATTACTAGCTTATCAGCCCCAATGGGAGTATTGGGCTAGCCTCTGGCCTCCCAGTGAGGAAGAGTTATCACAAGCCTGTTTTTCATTTGCCTTTGTTAACCAAGGAGGAGTGTGCCAAGTGCATGCTTCCGAAACGGCTCGTGTGTGGTGGTTTTGGCAACATCAGCAGCTGACTGAAAGTGAGTTAACGCTTATTGCACAGCCCATGGAAGAGGGGGTGGCGAATCAGCAGTTATGGGCCTTGGGCATGCAGCTTGTGCAAGATGAGGATGCTGGTTGGCAGTCACGATCGCAACGTTGGTATCAGCTACGTCATCCGGTAACCGGGCAATGGCGCAACGAGGAGGTGGAAGCATGGTGGAACGAGGCTTCACCTTGATGGAAATTTGTATCGCACTGGCCATAGTGGCCATACTTTCTGCATTGGCAATTAATCAGTATCAATCCCATGTGATTCGTTCTCGACAAGGTGCGGCTAAGGTGGATTTACTCGCGCTGCTCAATGAAGTGGAGCGCACCAACAACCCCAGTGCTAGTGCTGCTTATGATTCTGCTTATTATCGTTTTAGCACGCAGCGTTTAAGCAATGAGGAAACGGGGTTTGCCATTTGGCTAGTGCAGGCAGTGCCTCAAGGCATAATGCGAGGCACAGGTAGCTTAGGGGTGGATTCACGGGGCTTTAGTTGTCATCATCCTGAGCAAGATGCCTCTTGTGTGCCGCAACAGCGAGAGCATTGGTAAGTTAACAATTTTGTGTGTCAGTGGTTTCGATGCGGGCCCGTCCACTCCAATTCAATACCACCTTGTGTGCTAATCGCGATGAACGCTCATGACACAATAAGAAGTGACCATTAGAAAACACGCTGCGGCCTTGGGCATTAAAATATAAATGATCTCCTCTAAAACGTCGCCACTGCACGCTAATGTGAGGATGAAAAGGTTGCCAGCGGTGCAGTTGCAGAGTGCCGTTGGGGGTTTCCGTATAGAGCGCGATGGCACCTGGGCGTTGAAAATCATTACATCCTATTTCTCCATCACACACGCGTATGCTGCCTTCTAAAGTGGCCTGTTGGCGCGCGTAATACAATAAAGAAAGCAGTTGCTGCGAGGCATGTGACAGCTGCTGTTGAGTGATAAATCGCTGGTAATTTGGCACGGCGATGGTGAGTAAAATCGCCGCAATGGCTAAGGTAATCAACAGTTCAAGTAAGGTAACGCCGGTGTTTTTCATGGTTTGCCCCCTGTGTGTCCTTAAGCCTAGGCACTTAGGGGGCATGAACCAATGGATAAAACATTATTTCCCTGTGCGTAAAACCTTTAATCCTCTTGCTGTTCTATACCTAACTTTTTGAGTCGATAGCGTAAGGAGCGGAAAGACATGCCTAATCGTTTTGCGGCGGCAGTGCGGTTCCATAGGGTGCTATCTAACGCAGCAAGAATTTCGCGCTTTTCTATTTCTTGCAAATAATCTTCTAGGGATTGTTCTGCAGGGCGACTTGTTTGTGATGGCGCTGCTTCTTCTGTTTGGGGTGCCCTAGTGGTCTGAACAGGGGCACTTTGGGTAGGTTGCTGCTCGGGTAGTTTAAGGTGCCTTGGATCAATGTGCTCACTGTCAGCTAGGGTAATAGCGCGCTCTAAAATATTTTCAAGCTCCTGCAAGTTGCCTGGGAAACTATATAACTTCAAGGCCTCCTCGGCCTTATGGTTAAGTTTTTTGGGCTCTTCGTGGTAGTAGCTCGCCAGTTGCTTGAGGTAGTAATCAGCTAATGCAGGGATGTCCTCTGGGCGCTGGCGCAAGGCGGGAAGGGTGAGCTCTATCACATTAAGTCGATAATAGAGATCTTGTCTGAATTGTTGTGCGGCCACAGCGTGAGCAAGGGGCTGAAGGCTACTGCTAATAAAGCGCACGTTAAAGGGAAGATCTTGGGAATGCCCTTTGGGGCGTAAGCTTTTATCTTCAATGGCTCGTAATAGCTGCAGTTGTAGGTTCAGGGGAATTTCATCCACATCTTCGAGGTAAAGAGTGCCGCCATTGGCGGCTAAAATAGCCCCCTTTTCCTCAACGCGTTCACCATTAATGATTTGCAATTGCCCAAAAAGAGCGATTTCTAACTGGCTATCACTAAAGCCTGCACAGCTAAAGTGAATAAAGGGTTGCTCTCGTCTTGCGCTAGCCTGATGAATAAGTTTAGCTAAACGTTGTTTGCCGGTGCCAAGCTCACCATCGATATATACGGGTGCTTGGCTGCGGGAAAACTTATCAATATGCTTGCGGAGTTCCTCAATGGCTTTGGAGTGGCCCACGAGCTGTTGCATGTTGGTGAGGCTGGCGCCTTGGTTAATGCTAAGGCCATCTTCCACTAAATGGCGCAACCGAGGCAAAGAAACCGGCTTAGCAATAAAATCATAGGCCCCTTCTTTCATGGCTAGGGTGGCGGTTTCCATATTGCCGTAAGCTGTGATCATTGCCACTGGAATGAAGGGGTGGTGGCGTTTAATGTGCTGCACCAGCTCAATACCACTGCCATCGGGTAGGTTCATATCGGTTAAGCATAGGTGGAAGGCGTTTTTTGTTAAGGCGGTTTTAGCTTCGCCAACGGTACCCACTGAAATGGGTGTAAGACCCATACGGCGTAGAGTAACGCTAATGAGATGGCGTAAATCCTCTTCGTCATCCACTACTAATACGGTTTTGTTTGCGTTGCTATTCATAAGGCTTATAAGTGCTTGTTTGGATGTGAGAAGGTGATAACAAAGCTAGCACCTGGCTCATTGTTTTGATACGTAAGACGAGCTTGGTTTGCCTGACAATGCTCCCGTGATAGAAAGAGGCCTAGGCCTGTGCCATCTTTGGCCAGGGTGTAAAATGGTTCAAATAATCGACTTTCTTGTTCCTTTGGCACCCCTTCCCCCTTATCACTCACTATTACCTGCGGAATATCATCAGGTTGATAACTGGCGCTGATAGTAACAGTAGAATCACTATACTTTAACGCATTAACAACCAGATTCTCCAATACTTGGCCGAGTTGGTGTTGATCAAAATTCACATAAAACTCAGTGTGAGGTATTTGGATATGAATGCGGTGGGTGGCTAAACCTTGTTCTTCCCACCGTTGCATTAGTTGTTTGATGAAGGCGCTCAGTTCAATGCGTTCTGGCTCAGGGGTGCGTCCTTGGGAAACGGACATCACATCACTCACAATGCGATTAATGCGTTCCACATGGCGGTGGATAATATGAAGCATGGGTTTGTCATCTTCCTGAAGCCCGCCCTCTTCAAGTAATTGGGAAGCATGGCTAATGGCGCTAAGAGGGTTACGAATTTCATGGGCAATGGTGGCAGTGAGCTGCCCAAGGGATGCTAGTTTTAATGCCTGAGCTTGCTGTAGAAGCTGAGTGCGGTTTTCAATAAAAGCCACTGTGGTCACTGGATCTAAGGGCGCGAAGCGAATTTGTAGTTCGGGCCTA
>CALEAR010000324.1 GCA_937943665.1 uncultured Alcanivoracaceae bacterium | reverse complement strand
TCCGGCACACTGACCTTAGGCCTACCTAAAGTGATGGCAACGCAAACCGAGGGAGCCTCGGTCATTCCCCTCGGTGGCGCCTTAGCTCACCACTCCCAACATCCGGTATCACAGGCCATTGCAGCCACCCATGCCACCGACACCTTGACCTTTGCTCAAGTACAGGATCATGTGGGAGGTGGTATCAGTGGTGAGTTTGAAGGTGAGGCATACTTCTTGGGTAATTTACCCTGGATTTTAAGCCAACTTACCTTAAGTGCTGATGCCAAACAGCAGTGGCAGGCGCGCACCCAAGCCTGGGAGGAAAAGGGCTGTTCCGTTTCCTTATTAGCGAATTCACAACGCATTTTAGTGCTCTATGCCTTACAGGATACCCTGCGCCCACAGGCCAAAGACAGCATAACCGCTCTACGCCTAGGCGGAAAAAACCTCTACATACTCACTGGCGATAATGCCCATAGTGCTAAGCAAGTGGCCCAGGCCGTGGGCATTGACACCGCTTTGCACCGGCAAACTCCAGAGCAAAAAGCCACCTTCATCAGCCAACGTCAACAAGAAGGCAAGGTGGTGGCTATGGTGGGCGATGGTATTAATGATGGTTTGGCACTGGCACAGGCAAACATCGGCATTAGTTTAGGGCAAGCTGGCACCGATGTGGCGCGAGAAGCCGCAGATGTTATGCTCATGGATAACAGCCTTAGCAAGCTGCCCTATTTCTTTGCCTTATCCAAGCGCACCCATGCCTTGGTGGTGCAAAACATTAGCTTGGCTGTGGGCGTGAAAGCCTTGGTGTTGGTGCTTGCCCTGTTAGGCATTAGCCATATGTGGATGGCGGTATTAGCGGATGTTGGGGTGAGTTTACTCGTGGTGGCCAATGGCCTGCGCGCGCTTACCCTGGGCTCCTTTCGGGCATAAAAAAGGCCCCAAACCTGGGGCCTTTACACATTGATGAGCTTTTATTCCACCTCATCACCGCTGCCACGGGAGGCTAACCGCTCAAAACGATCGTTGTAGCGCTTAATTTTACCGCGTTCACGAAGGGCCTCCGTTAGGAGTTGCTCCATGTATTGCCCCTCAATGCGAGATAAAATCGTGAGGAACTGCTCCGCCTCTTCACCATCGAGGTTAACTTCACCATCGCGCACAGCGGTGATATTAACGAAGGGTAAATCACAGTTATT
>CALEAR010000323.1 GCA_937943665.1 uncultured Alcanivoracaceae bacterium | reverse complement strand
CGTAATTCATCACGCAGGCTGCGCAACACCACACGGTAGGGCTCATGGCTAGGCCCCGTAATGGCAAGCAACTCCGCACTGGCTCGCTGCATGGAGCATTCTGTTTGCAGCTGCGTAATATCCCGCAGGTACAAATCCAAGGCCATCCAGTGGGCCAAGCGCAGCACCTCACGGGTAACCTTCGCTGTTACATTGGGGTTGCCATCCCTATCGCCCCCCATCCAAGAAGCAAAGTGCACCGGCGCCACATCCACAGGCAAGGGCTTGCCGAGCACCTCCTTCAGAGCATAATCCATTTCACGCAGCACCTGGGGCACCGCATACCACAGGGAGCGCTCCAAGGTCACAAAGCCCCATTTGGCTTCATCCTCCGGCGTGGGGCGGGAGCGACGAATTTCATCAGTGCACCACGCGGATAACACCCCGCGGTAAATTTCCTGCCGGCGTTGGGCCAACTCACTGTCCGAAAGATCCGTGCGCTCCAACTCCGCTAAAGCATGGGCAATACGATCATATTTTTGAATCAGGGTGCGGCGGCTCACCTCCGTGGGGTGCGCGGTGAGCACCAACTCCACACTTAAGGAAGTGAGGGTGTGATAAATTTGCTCTTGGCTAAAGCCCTTCTCTAGCAGGCGCTCTAACACCTGCTTAAGGCTGTGATAACTTTGGCCATCCGCTGCATAGGATTGTTGCTGGCGGCGCAACCGCACACGATGCTGTTGTTCCGCAATATTGGCCAAATTCAAAAATTGGCTGAAAGCCCGCGCCACATCCAATAACTCCGGTGGCTCCAAGGGCTCCAGAAGGGCTGCCAAACGGGCAATATCCACTTCACCTTCTGCTCGGGCCTGCACTGATACCTGCCGAATATTTTCCACACGGGTAAACAGCGCCTCGCCCTTCTGAGCCTTTAACACTCGGCCTAACATATCGCCAAGGGTGCGCACATCATGGCGCAAAGGTGCATGCAAATCTTGATTCATCACCACTCCTTCAATGGTTTTTGCCGCCCGCATGGGGTTTTATGCTACATTCCTTATCTCAAACATACCTTAGCGCATTATTATTTACACAGTTGTTATGATGAAGGCCACCACTCTACTTAATTCCCAACAAGGTTTTACCCATCTTCGCTTTATGGTGCGTGTGGGGCTCACCCTGCTTGCCCTAAGCTACCTCTTGCTAATGCTGCGCCAAGGGCAGGCCTCCCTGTGGCAGTGCAGCTTGGTGGCAGTGTTCGCCTTAGGCTATTTGGCGGTGCAAGGCTATTGGCACTATGGGCGGCAGGCGCGCTTCGCCCCTTGGGGCACCTTATTATTGGATCTAGCGGCCTTTGCGGCGGTGCTAAGTTGGGACCCCACCACACCGCCCCCCACCTTGGCCTTAGGCTTAGCGCTTTTGGCCCACTGGCGCCCCCAGGGCACCCCAAAAGGGTGGGTGGTATTAAGCCTGGTGGCCTGCATTATGATATTGGCCTTGCCCCTGCACCTGTGGCATAACAATGCCCA
>CALEAR010000322.1 GCA_937943665.1 uncultured Alcanivoracaceae bacterium | reverse complement strand
TGTATTCCCTAAGCACAGCACTAAGGGTGGCGCGACCATCACCACCCCGAGAAAGGGCGTTCGCCCTGCGCCTTTTAGTTGGATATCTACCACATGGCCTTGGGGCGTCACATGCTCACCAAGCAAAATGGCGCGTCCATCCCCTAGCATGGTGGCATGGCCAAACTGATGGCCAGCATAAGCTTGGGCAATGGGCTGTGCGCTAGCGGCTAATTGATTGCCGCTTAAGTACAGGGTGAGAAGGGTATCATCCAGAGGGGCGATGCCAAGCTCGGTGGCCAGTGTGTGATGATAAAGCAGCAGTGAAGGCGCCTTCACTGGAGTGGGCGCCACGCTAGCAAACATATGTCCTGGTAAGGTTTGATAGCTATGTTGAAAAGCAAAGTGCTGTGTCATAAATACCTATGGATAACTCAACGGGTTAGGCTTCATTATTCAATGATGATGGTGCCTGAACCGGGTAATTTTTCCACTAAGGATTTCCCCATAAGAAGGGAAGGGGTGTAAGCGCCGCCGGTTTCAGGTGTTTGTTGTAGCAAATGCTGAGTAATGGTGAGGGCGCCTGTTACAGTGAGGCTATAGGCATTGGCGGTTTTAATGCGTGCGGTTTTGATTTCTCCTTTGGCATTACGCACCTCACCCCAAACATAGGTGGGCAGCTTGGCTCTTTGCTCTTCATTGGGGCCCTTAACTGTTTTGCCAATGCGCTTTTTAATGAGGTGTTGCACAAAGCCTAGCTTTAACGCGGGGCGCACAAGGTTGCCAAGTTTAGCACTACGAATAAAGCGCATGGAACCGGGTAAATACACCTCCACATTGGGAATGCCGGTGCTGTAAAAGGCGGTGGAAACATCCCCCCATGGAATGGTCATGGCGGGTTTGGTGCCATCACCAAAATCAATATGGCGAACCTTATATGCCAATGGCACCGTTTTGATTTCACCCTCAATGCGCACCTTGCCGCCTTGGGCCATGCCTTCAATGGAGGTTTTAGCGGTACCGGGGGAAAACCCAGAACGGGAATCAAAGCCTAAGGCCAAATGGGTGGCATCTGGCATGGCTTCCTTAAGGGCGGCAGCCACGCAATCCGTGGGGATGACATCAAAGCCCACCCCAGGACAGAGCACAATATTGGCGGCTTTTGCTTGCTCGTTAAGCGCTTGCGCACGTTCAAAAATGGCAATTTCACCGGTGATATCTAAATAATGGGCACCTACTTTTAAGCAAGCTTGCATCATGGGCTCGCCGGTGGCAGAGAAGGGGCCTGCGCAGTTAAGCACTAGCTGATATCCCTGAAGAGAGGCTTCCACCTTGTGAAGCTTATCAAGGGAAAAACTGATGGCCTCCAAACCAAGCTCGTGGGCAAGGGGTTTAATTTTTTCTAAGCTACGGCCCGCTAAAGTGGGCTTTAATCCTTGTTTGACCGCTTCGCGAGCAATGAGCTCGCCGGTGTAACCGTTAGCGCCATAAATCATCCAGGAAGTTGTCATGCTTAGCCCTCTTTGTTGTTAAGTGGTGAGGTATTGATAGTGCGCCACTGAATGGCACAGGGCAAGCGCCTATGGCACTAGGCTGGGGCGCTACGGCCTTTCATTAGTACCCGCCCTTACGGTTTGGTGATAGATTAAAGCCCCATTCACTTTGTAGGAATAAATTCGTGGAAGCAATACAGCCTTTTCTTGGAAATGATGATGGCAATAGCCACGATGAAACTTTATTTGCACGGATTGCCGAGGACATAGAGCAAAAAGGGTATAGCATTCAGCCGGCCGCTTTGCCGGAGCCCATTGCGGCAGCCCTGTTAGAGCAGCACCAACAGTTCTTGAAAGAAGAAGGCTTTAAAGAAGCTGGTGTAGGCCGTGGTGTGGATTATGTGAAAACTGAGTTTATTCGGCAGGATGAAATTCGTTGGATTACAGGAGATACCCCAGCGGGGCAACAGTGGATAACTTGGACCACTCAATTAAGAACGTATTTGAATCGCCGCTTATTTTTAGGCTTGTTTTCCTTTGAGAGTCACTTTGCTCATTATCCACCGGGGGCCTTCTATAAGCGTCACTACGATGCATTCCGCGGGGAAGCCAACCGTGTACTATCGGTGGTGGCTTATTTAAACCCAGGGTGGGGGCATGAGGATGGTGGTGAGCTAGTGCTGTATCGCAGCGATGAAGATTGTGAAGGCATCAAAGTGGTGCCACTTTATGGCACCCTAGTGGTGTTTTTAAGTGAGGAATTCCCCCATGAGGTGTTGCCTGCTAAACGGGATAGGCACTCTGTGGCAGGGTGGTATCGAGTGAACACCACCCTAGGAAATAAAGTGGATCCTCCCTTATAAGAGCACAAGAGGTTAATTGTGATGCTTAATGCGTTGCCACGGCTGTATTCTTTTCGTCGATGTCCTTATGCCATGCGTGCCCGCTTAGGGCTCTTGTTCGCAGAATTAGCGGTGGAGTTGCGAGAAGTGGTGTTGCGCCATAAGCCGCCGGAATTATGGCGGTGAACCCAAAGGGCACAGTGCCTGTGTTGCAGCTGCCTCAGGGGCAAGTGATTGCCGAGAGTCGAGATATCCTCACGTGGGCATTGGCGCAACGGGATCTAGAGGGAATAGGAAAGGTGGCTCCAGCACAAGCT
>CALEAR010000321.1 GCA_937943665.1 uncultured Alcanivoracaceae bacterium | reverse complement strand
TGGCCCCAGTCACATAACCCGCCGCTACTGTGTGCACAAACTTAGCTTGGGCCACAGGATTAAAGAGCACCTCAATAAAGTTAGTCACTTCCATGCGCAGGGTTTCAGGATTAAATTCGGCTCCCACAGGGTTCTGCATCCAACCATTAGCAATAAGAATCCAAAGGGCTGAAAGGTTGGATCCAATGGCCACTAACCATGTAACCGCTAAGTGTTGTAGGCGGGTGAGCTTATCCCAACCAAAAAAGAAGAGCCCCACCAAGGTGGCTTCTAAAAAGAAAGCCATTAATCCTTCTATGGCTAAGGGGGCACCAAAAATATCCCCCACATAGTGGCTATAAAATGCCCAGTTGGTACCAAACTGGAACTCCATTACCACCCCTGTGGCCACCCCCATGGCAAAGTTAATACCAAACAAGGTGCCCCAAAATTTGGTCATTTGACGCCAAATGGTTCGCCCTGTCATCACATACACACTTTCCATAATGGCCACTAACACTGAAAGCCCTAAAGTGAGTGGCACAAATAAAAAGTGGTACATGGCTGTTAACGCAAACTGGAACCGCGATAGCTCCACTAATGTTGCATCTATCATGTTGCACCCCTAGTTATTACAAAGTTATAGGCCAGCCGCGTTTATCATGGAACATTGATGCAGAACGCTTCATTCACGGCTACTATATCGGCCTCACATTGGGTAAATGGCAGTTCGTCATTGCTCGCCATTGTGTCATCCACTTAACCATAAGTCTTAAAACTCCATGAGTTCAAACTTACAGCAAAATTCAGAAGCATACGCAACACACTGGTTAAAGCAGCAACAGCACTACGGCCTTACAGGCTATAAACGTCTTGTTCAAGCAGGGCTTGCAGATGTTCTTCTCGCCCTTAGCCAAGCATGGTTCATCGCCCTAGTGGCTCACCAGTTAATGTTTGAAAAACATTTAACTATGGTGGCCGTTGCCGGCTTGCTATTCACCTTACTATTACGTACCGCCGTTGGCGCTTGGCGTGCAAATACCGCTGCAAATACCGAAGCTTCCATTACATTAGCGCTTCGGGAAATCATTGCCAAAGCCATGTTGCGCGGCAAAATGTCGCACCAAAGCCCAGGCGCTGTGAGTAATGCCTTGCTAGAACAGGCCCTGGCCGTTGGCCGTTACCATGCCA
The DNA here is from genome assembly GCA_937943665.1 of uncultured Alcanivoracaceae bacterium. Lineage (GTDB taxonomy): Bacteria > Pseudomonadota > Gammaproteobacteria > Pseudomonadales > Alcanivoracaceae > CALEAR01. The sequence continues at coordinate 1,204 of CALEAR010000321.1, read as the reverse complement.
ATTTCGTGCCACAACAAAAAATCGTTTCCTACGCCATGGTAATTTTTTTAATTGCGGCCTTTGCCACCGATTGGATAGTGGGCTTAATCTTTCTAATTACGGCCCCGTTAATTCCTATTTTTATGGCGTTGGTGGGCTCCGGCGCCCAAAAGGCCGCCGATAAGCGCCTAGCCACCATGGATTATTTAGGTGGTTATTTTTTAGATCGCTTAAAAGGCGCCTTAACCTTGCGCGCTTTTAATCGCGAAAGAGAAGAAACCCAAGCCGTGGATAAAGCCAACGAGACCTTTCGCCATAGCACCATGGGTGTGTTAAAAATTGCTTTTTTAACTTCCACAGTGTTAGAGCTGTTTTCTGCTTTAGCCGTGGCCCTGGTGGCAGTGTATGTGGGTTTACACTTATTAAATCTTATCAGTATTGGGCCAGGCCCCAAGTTAGATTTCCGCACAGGATTATTTTTATTACTGCTAGCACCAGAATTTTATGCTCCCATGCGCCAATTGGCGGGCAGTTATCATGATAGAGCCGGTGGCTTAGCTGCCGCCAAGGTGTTAGCACCTGTGTTGGATGAAGAAGATAAGCGCCCCTCCACTCTTTCTGCATTCACAGAGGCGCCAGGCCTTCTTCTTGAGCAAGTGAGCTACGCCTACGATGAAACAGCAGAGCCCATTATTCAGGGGCTTACCCTGCAAGTGGGGCCCGGTGAATGCCTTATCCTACGCGGGGATAGCGGCACCGGTAAAAGCACCCTGTTGCGTTTGATGGCGCAGTTGTTAACCCCACAAACCGGTCGCGTGCAATTCCAACATCAGCAAAAAATCGTGCCAACACTGCCCACCGGTAGCTATGCTTGGGTGGGACAAAAACCTTGGTTTATCCATGGCACTGTGGCCGACAACCTCCTTCAAGTGGCCCCTGAGGCAGATGCGGCCTCCTTGCGCCGTATTCTGGATCAATGTGGTCTAGAGCATATTGATCTTAATGCCCAAGTGGATGAACAAGGCAGTGGCCTCTCGGGAGGCGAAGGACGTCGCTTAGGCATTGCTCGTGCTCTGGCCAGCGGCGCCCCCCTCTGGTTTATGGATGAGCCCACAGCGGAATTAGATGAAGAGAGTGAAGCCCGTATGGTGGAGCTCATTCAACAGTACAAAGGCACTCACACCTTAGTGATTGCTACGCACTCAGACATTTGTGCAAGCCTTGG
>CALEAR010000320.1 GCA_937943665.1 uncultured Alcanivoracaceae bacterium | reverse complement strand
AAATCCACAGAGGACATGCCTTGCGGATGCAGCTCGTTATCCATCCAGTTGTACTTTGCACTCACATTGGGCAGAAGCGCCGCTAATCCTTGCTTTTTATTCTCTTGACCGGCTTCCCAAGTGCGCAGGGCGGCACTCCATTCTGGATCAGCCTGCCAAGCTGCCTCTAGTGCATCGGCTAACGTCTCGGCATAGGTCGCAGATGATAAAGAGCCCATTAATAGGCCAGCGGTTAAAACTAAAATCTTGCGCATGATATAAAATCCCGTTACTCGCGGAAGGCTACATGATAGCGATACTAAAGCACTTATGGTATCAGAAATGACTTTTCAGTCGATTTTTGACTGACCTTCAAGTCATGATGTGCCAAGGTCTCATAACTTGAAACCTCTATGCAGTGTATTGCTTGAAGATTATGTTGGTATTGTGTACTTGGTGCCAAATGTAAAGCTTATTGTACCCCTTTATATTGATAAATGATGACAATTCCATTGAGGAGATTATGCCCTGGAGTAAAAAACAGTTAGCCCCTTTTACGCTAACCGAGGATGTAAAGATCCAACGCCGCACCACAGCCCATGAGGGATTTATGCGCCTAGATGTGTTGGAGTTACAACATCGCCGTTTTGCGGGGGATTGGAGCCCCATCCTGAAGCGTGAGCTGTTACACCGGGTGCCGGCGGCGGGTGTCTTAATTTGGGATACAGCCCTTGATGTGCTGTTGTTTATTGAACAGTTCCGCGTAGGCGCTTTAACAGATGAACGCAGCCCTTGGTGTTTGGAGGTGGTGGCGGGGATTTGTGATGTGGAGGGAGAATCCTTTGAGGCTTTATTGCGCCGCGAAGCCCTTGAAGAAGCCAATGTGACGCTCGAGCAGCTTGAGCCCTTGCCCGCCTATTTTGTTAGCCCAGGCGGCACCAATGAACGTATGCATTTGTACTTGGGTTATGCGGATTTAAGCCAGGCTGGGGGAGTGCATGGGGTGGCTAGTGAACATGAGGATATACGCACCCACTGTATTCCTGCAGGGCAATTGTCTGAGCTATTGGCACAGGGCGTATTCAATAATGCTGCTACCCTCATAGCGGTGCAGTGGTTTTTGCTAAATAAGTGGGAGAAATAATAGTGCCCTAGGGTGCGCGAGGCACCCTAGGGAGGAGGGTTAGGCCGGTTCAGTGGCGGTGTTGCCGCGATCACGACCTAAGTATAGGTACATGGCAGGTACCACAAAGAGGGTGAAGAGGGTACCAATGGTCATGCCTGTGGCAATCACAAAGCCCATGGCAAAGCGCGAGCCCGCACCAGGCCCATCGGCAATGAGCATGGGGAACATGGCAATCACCAGGGCCGCTGTGGTCATGAGCACAGGGCGCAAGCGAATGGCCGTGGCCTCTTCAATGGCTGCCCGTTTGGCCATGCCTTCCTCTTGGAGCTGGTTAGCAAACTCCACAATTAAGATACCGTGCTTCGAAATCACCCCAATTAAAGTCACCAGGCCCACCTGTGTATAAATGTTCATGGTGGCATTGGGGATGTAAAGCCCGCTGAAGGAGCCCACAGTGCTAATGAGGTTGAGGATGGCCATACTTAATAAGGCACCCCCGATGGACATGGGCACAGATACCAACATGATGAGCGGGTCACGCCAGGATTCAAACTGCGCCGCAAGCACTAAGTAAATAATGATGAGCGCGAAGAAGAAGGTCATCACCAGTTGCGAGCCTTCTGTTTTGAACTGGCGGGATTGCCCCGAGTAATCCACGCGATAACCCTGTGGCAGCACCTCATCGGCGGCTTCTTCAAGTACGCCTAAGGCCTCCCCTAAGGTAACTCCAGGGCGAGGTATGGCGGAAATGGTAATGGCATTGAGCTGCTGGAAGCGGTTTAGTTTTTGCGGCTGTACTGTGTGCTCAATGGAAGCAATGGAGGACAGCGGGATCAGCTCGCCATCGCGGGTACGTGTGTAGTAATTGAGCAGTTGCTCTGGGTTCAAGCGTTCAGAGCGCTCCACCTGAGGAATCACCTTGTAAGAGCGGTTTTCTAAGGAGAAGCGGTTGGCATGGGCACCCGATAACATGGCTGCCATATCACGACTTACGCTAGCCATATCAATGCCAAGGGCCGCGGCTTTATCGCGGTCAATAACAATTTCAGCACGGGGCTTATCAATTTTTAAGTCCGTGTCCAAGAATATAAATTTCTTGCTTTCGTAGGCCTTACCCACAATTTGCTCGATAAGCTCCGCTGCAGCAGAAATCGGCTGTGTGGTTCCCACCACGAACTCCACGGGGAAACCACCGCCACCGCCTGTGGGTAAAGAGGGAGGCTCAAAGGCCGCGACTTTTAGGCCTGGAATGCTGTTAATAATACCTTGCACATCTTGCTCAAGAACAGCTTTTGTGGAGCGGCTGCGCTGATCCCAAGGCTTAAGCACCAAACCTGCTAGGCCGTTGGTTACGGAACCTGCGCCAGAGCTTTCCATACCGTTCACCAAGAACACCTTATCCATTTCCTCAAGCTCAATAACCTTCTTATAAAGCAGGGAGGTGTTCTTTTGGAAATATTCCATGGTGGTGTAAGGGTCAGAATCCGCAATGGTAACAATAAAGCCTTGGTCTTCCTCAGGAGCGAGCTCTGCTGGTGTGCTAATAAAGAGGAAGTAGCAAGATACCAACACCACGGCACCAAACACCGCCACCACGTGTTTATCATCCATGGTGCTGTGCAGAATGGCTTGGTAACGATGCTTCAAGCGATCAAAGCGCTCATCCAACCAATCTGCTAGCTTGCTGGTGCCGCCTTCATCGGGTGCCTTTAATAGCTTCGCGGAAAGCATGGGGGAAAGGGTAAGCGCCGTTACCCCAGAAAGGATCACAGAGCCCGCCAAGGTGAAGGCGAACTCCACAAACAGGGTGCCGGTGAGCCCGCCAATAAAGCCAATGGGCAAATACACGGCCACTAGCGTGGTGGTCATGGCGATCACGGGCCAAGCCAATTCCCGGGCCCCTTTAATGGCGGCATCAAAGGGTGTCATGCCTTCTTCCACGTGGCGGTGAATGTTTTCGAGAATAATAATGGCGTCATCCACCACAATACCAATGGCCAGCACCATGGCGAGCAAGGTGAGTAGGTTAATGGAGAAGCCCATAACCAACATGAGGAAGAGGGCTCCCACCATGGAAACAGGAATGGCCAGAATCGGGATCAGAACCGAACGGATGGAACCAAGGAATAAGAAGATCACCACCACTACAATGAGGAGAGCCTGCACAATGGTGGAGATCACCTCATCAATGGCGTTTTGAATATATTCGGTGGAGTCATAAGGAATATCCGCATAGAGGCCTTCAGGCAGCTCAGGGATAATTTCCTCATCCCATACCTTGTGTACATCTCGAATCACATCTAGGGAGTTGGCATCAGGGGCCACTTCAATGGCAATAAAGGTGGCGGCTTCCTCACCAAAGCTCACAGAGGTGCTATAGCTTTCGGCGCCAAGCTCAATGGTGGCAATATCACGTAAACGAACGGTGGCATCGTCTTGCTCACGCACAATCAGTTCTTCGAACTCTTCTGGCTCGCTTAAATCTGTTTGTGCGGTCAGATCAATACTCACTTGGGAGCCCTTAGTGGCCCCTACAGCAGAAAGCACGTTATTACTTTGTAGCGCCCCAAACACATCGCTGGCAGTGACGCCCAAGGCGGTCATTTTTTCAGGGTCGAGCCACACTCGCATGGCGAAGGTGCGCGCCCCTAAAATATCCGCTTTTTGTACACCCGGCACGGTGGAAAGAAGCGGCTCCACCACCCGTACTAAATAGTCGGTGGTTTGGTTGTTATCTAAAATATCACTGTAGAAAGCCAAGTACATGGCAGCGGTGGTATCCCCTTCCGCCATGTCAATCACAGGGTCTTCGGATTCATCCGGTAGTTCCCCGCGCATCTTGTTTACTTTTGCTGCCACCTGGGTAAGTACCGCGTTAGGGTCCGCATCTAAGCGCAGGAAGGCTTGAATAATAGATACCCCCGCCACACTTGTGGAGGAAATGTAATCAATACCATCTGCGGTGGCCACTTCCCGCTCAAGGGGAGCGGTAATAAAGCCTTGTATGAGGTCCGCATCGGCACCCACGTAAGAGGTAGTCACCGTGATCATGGCATTTTGCAGCTCAGGGTACTGGCGTACGTTGAGCTCAGAAATGGCCCGAATTCCTAGCAAGAGGATGAATAAACTCACCACCCAAGCAAGAACCGGCTTTTTAATGAAAATATCAGTGAATTTCATAAATCGTCTCTATGGCTTAGGTGTTATCAGGAGTGGGCTGTTTAGAGGCATCCATGTCCACTTCATCGCTAATGGTTACCACCGCATCATTGCTAAGCTTTAATAAGCCAGAGGTGGCCACCACTTCGCCAGGTTCGAGCCCTTCAAGGATGGTGACATAATCGCCTTGGGTGCGGCCGGTGCGTACAAAACGGCGTTTCACAATTTTCTGCGTTTCACCGTTTTTATCTTCGCCATCTACCACCACAAACACGGCGTTACCATAGGGGTTAAAGCTCACCGCGCTTTGGGGCACCATAATCACCTCTTCATCTTCGCCAAGGCTAAGCTGTACACGGGCGAACATACCAGGGCGTAGTTGCATTTCTTCGTTAGCAATTTCCGCCTGCACCTTAATGCTACGTGTGCCACTTTCAATGCCAGGCTCAATGGCGCTCACTTCCCCTTCAAAGGTCAGGCCAGGCCACGCATCCACGGTGGCGGTGATGTGCTGGCCCACTTCAAGGGCGTTGAGGTGGTTTTCAGGCAGTTTGAAATCCACATAAATGGGGGAAAGTTGTTGCAAGCTCACCACAGGGGCACCGGGGGAAAGGAATTCACCTAAGTTCACTAACCGAATGCCCAACTGGCCATCAAAGGGAGCCTTGATGGTTTTTTGTGCAATGCGTGCTTCATGGCTGGTGAGGTTACCAATGGCTTGATCCGCCTGGCTGGTAGCGCGGTCGAGCTCCGCCTTAGAGGCACTGCCTTGGCGATGTAGCCGCTGGGTACGCTCAAGTTCTACCTTGGCGAGTTCTGCCGCTGCGCGCAGGGCCTTCAACTGGGCGCGATCAGCGTCATCATCTAAGGTAATGAGTACATCACCCGCTTCCACATGATCGCCAGATTTAAAATTAATGCTCTTCACAATACCCCCCACCTCAGTGGTGAGCTGTGTGCCATTCACGGCTTTAGCGGTACCCACGGCACTTAAGCGCACGGGCCAAGTATCTTCTTCCGCTTCTGCCACTGTAATGCTCACTGGCGGCACGGGCATATCATCGAAGAAATCGTTAATACCCTTATTAATCACGGCTTGAACGCCGAAGACGCCGCCAAAAACAACTATGCAAGCAAGCAGCATTAATATCATGCGTTTATTCATGGGGGGGGTTCCTCAGTGGATAATGAGCTAAAACATAAATCGGGGTACAAGCTTTGTACTATGTGATCCACTTCTTCATCGAGTTTTTGTGTATTGAAGGGATCTAATAAAGGTTGCCAGTGTAGGCCGTTTAAATACAAATGGATATTGCGTAGGAGCCAACGATAAGGGCGCTGCACCGCTAAGGTGGAAAAGAGCCCCTCAGCATCAATGAGGCTATGCATGCCCATGCACATGGACCACACCCCCAAGGTTAACTCGGTGGCGCTTTGGCCGTGAGGGTCTAAAGCCCCGCACTCAATGGCCTCTTCCACTATGCTAGTGGCGGCCTCGTGGTGGGGAGTATAGGCCTCTAGCACTTGTGTGCGGCGTTGCTCTGAAGCGGCATCCCACACGGCATCGGTGAAAATGTAACGGCCTAAACTTTGGTGCACGGGATGGTTGGTGGAAAATAAAATATCACCAATCACTAGGGCCACTATTTTTTGTCTTGTGGGAGCATCCCAGGTGGTGGCTCTGCGAAGAATCTCTAAGTTTTTTTCGTTCTCGCTAGCAAAAATGGCGAGCAATAAATCCTCTTTAGAAGCGAAGTGCTGATACAGGGTGCCCGTGGCGTAATCACAATCGCGGGCCACTTTTGCCATTTTTAATGACAAAAGCCCCTCTTCTTGGATATGCGCCAAGGCAGTATCAATAAATAATTGCTCACGGGCAGCTAGTTCCCGTAAGCGGCGTCGCTTCGTTCCCATATGATGCTAGTACTTAAGTCCAACTGTGAAGAGGCGTATTATGAATGCGATTCACAAATTGAGCAAGAGCTCAAAAAACAAAGGCATCGAGGACCTGATTTAAAAACTGCAAACCTTTTGGTGTGCATTGCAGCCGGTGCGGGGTGTTTTCCATTAGCCCTTGGGCTTGGAGGGTTTGCCAAGTGGAGGCGATGGTACTTAAGGGTAGCCCCGTGGTGTCTGTGAATAATTGACTCGGCACACCCTCGGTAAGGCGCAGGGCGTTGAGCATAAACTCAAAGGGGAGGTCCGCCGTTTCAATGGGGGCAGCGTGGCGGCGCCAATGCCCCTCGGCGGCCAAATAATGCTGTGGGTGTCTTGTTTTTTGATAGCGCAACAAGGTGCCACTTGCTTGTGTAACTTTGCCATGGGCACCGGCGCCAATGCCTAAATAATCACCAAAGCGCCAGTAGTTAAGATTGTGTTGGTTTTCAAAGGTCGGGCTTGCATAGGCAGAGACCTCATATCGAGGAAAGCCCGCTTGAGCTAAAAAAGCCATGCCTTCTTGTTCCACATCTGCCCATACATCAGGGTCAGGTTGCGAGGGCGGAAAGCTATAAAACACAGAGTTTGGCTCTATGGTGAGCTCATACCAGCTAATATGGGTGGGTGAAAGTGTTACAGCTTGGTGCAAATCCTCTAAGGCCTCGGCGGGGGTTTGTTCTGGCAAGGCGAGCATCAGGTCCACATTAATGTTGGTAAACCCCGCTCGTTGTGCATCGCGAATGGCGCCAATGGCCTGAGCGCTGTTATGTTGGCGGCCTAAAGCATGTAAGTGATGATCCTTAAAACTTTGAATGCCGATGGAAAGTCGATTAATTCCCGCCGCTAAATAGCCCCTAAAGTTAGCTTGATCACTGGCACCTGGGTTGGCCTCTAGTGTGATTTCAATGTGTTGGGAAAAGGGAATTAAGGATTCAATATGTTGAAGTAAGGCGGCATAAAAGGCAGGTGACATTAGGCTAGGTGTGCCACCTCCAAAAAAGATACTAATGAGCTCCCGGCCTTGAACATCGGAAAGCTCCTGCGCTAAATCCCGTTGTAATTGAGCGAGGTATTGCTGCTCGGGTAAATCGCCCTTGAGGTGATGGGCATTAAAATCACAATAGGGGCATTTTTTAATGCACCAAGGCAAATGCACATAAAGTGATAAGGGAGGCAAAAGAGGTTTCATCATGCGATATAAAAACGCCACACCCCAAGGGAGTGTGGCGTCATAGCCAAATAGGAATAGAAATTACTCTAATGCGCCGTTTAGCTTATCTTTAGCAGCTTGCTTTTTAGCGTCGGCTTTTTCTTTGGCTTCTTGCTTTTCAGCTTCAGCTTTATCCTTTGCTTCCTGCTCTTTCGCTTTAGCCTTATCTTTTGCAGCTTCGGCTTTGCCCTTAGCTTTATCTTTGGCTTCTTCAGCTTTCTCTTTTACTTTATCTTTGCTTTCAGCGGCTTTTTCTTTAGCGCTATCGGCGGCGTCAGCAGCCTTTTCTTTCGCAGACTCGTAAGCTTCTTTAGTGCCTTCTTTGGCTTCCTCAGCTGCTTCAGCGGTGCTTTCTTTAGCTTCTTCAAACTGCTCTTGGGCTTTTTCGGTTAACGTGGCATCTTGTTCAAACTGCTCTTCTTGTGCCTCGCCAAAGGCGCCATCCTCAGCTTCTGGGGCAGGTTGTTCACCACAGGCCACTAAAGAAAGTGAGCCAAATAGTACTAAACCGGTTAATAAGTGCTTTTTCATTACTTGCTCCTTGTTTATCTGTAACGTTATTTGTACCACAACTTAAAGAAACTTATAGGGCTGAAAAATACATTAATGAGGTTTTTAGCCATCATTTAACATTTATTTATTGTTTAGCGCTGATATCAGTTGAGTTAATGCTTTGCCTCTATGACTGAGAGAATGCTTAATATCCTCTGATAACTGCGCTGCGGTACATTGTTTTTCTGGAATATAAAAATGTGGGTCGTAACCAAACCCATTTTCGCCCATGGGGTTAAATTGTATTTCACCCTCCCAAGTGCCTTGGCAAATAATAGGAGTTGGGTCTTGGGCATGCTGCATGAAAACAATGACACACTGGTAGCGCGCGGTAAAGGGGCCTTCGCCGAGTGCTTTTAGTTGTTCTACTAAATGCGTATTGTTTTCAGCATCCGTGGCATTGGGGCCGGCGAAGCGCGCAGAATAAATGCCTGGCGCGCCTTTTAAGGCATCCACTTCAATGCCTGAATCATCGCTAATGGCGGCAAATCCTGTGTGTTGGCACGCATTGCGGGCTTTGATAATGGCGTTTTCCACAAAGGTGAGCCCCGTTTCTTCCGCCTCAGGCACATTAAACTCATTTTGAGCGTGCACCTCATAGCCAAAGGGCTGCAGAATTTGCTTGAGCTCTTTTAATTTACCTTGATTACCAGAGGCAAGTACTATTTTCATGCCTGTGTCACCCGATACATGGCTAATTCACCAAAAAAGTTGGGCAAATGACGCGTGGCCCAATTGGATTGGTGATGGCGGTTTAACACTTTGCGTTCCAAAATGCGATAGTGGTTTTCGCGGCAGAAGGCTTCAAAATCCCGCACGGTGCAAAGGTGAATGTTAGGGGTGTCATACCATTGGTAAGGCAGGGATTTAGAGACGGGCATCCGGCCTTTAAAAAACAAATAGCTGCGCACTTGCCAATA
>CALEAR010000319.1 GCA_937943665.1 uncultured Alcanivoracaceae bacterium | reverse complement strand
TATTCCGGCAAGTAACGCCCCGCCTGTCGCATCATCCATACAGGGGTCATATCCACAGGTTCACGATTTAACGCACGCAAAAATCGATCATTTTTTAACACAGGCAAGGTCATAATGCTCTCTCACAAAATTTATGGACACTTAGAAGCACTAGAGCATAGCACAAGGTGCTCATAAACACCTTGTGCAGCCTTGATTAAGGCAATTCCGCTTGAATTTGCTTCAACTGACGCACAAAGGGGCCCTTTTCCGCATAAGATGCAGGTAAAGAAGCGGTGGCGGCTTTAGCTTCCTCACGGCTAGAAAAGCCGCCATAAAGCACTATGTAAGCACTACGATCGTTGCGGATAGCACGGTAATAAGCGCTTTTTTCCTTACCTAATTCATCACAAATAGTTTGTGCCTGGGCCTCTGTGGTGGCTAAGGTCACCTGCAACATCCAGTGGTCTGCTGGCTGTTGTAATAACCAGGTGTGATCTCGATACCCCTTTGGTTTATCAGGCTCAGTGGAGCGGGGCTTCTTAGCATCAGCGTTCTCCTTACTGGCCTGTTTTTCTGTTTCTTTAGCAGTGGCGCGCTCAGAATTATTTTCTTCATCCTTAGGCGTGGCACGTTTTTGTTCATGGTTTTGCGTCTTAGTTGATACCTCATCCACCTCTTTGGGAGAGGTTTCTTCGGCAGCGGCCTGCGCTTCCTTAGCAGCCTCAGGATCAAACACTATATCTCTAGCAGCACGCTCCTCAATGGGAGAAGGCTTTCTACGAGGTTTGGGCTTCTCTTCTTGGGGCTGATCGGGTTCTTCCACAGATACTTTGGTATCGGGCAGCGGTGGCACCTCCTGCACCTGTGTAGCCACTGGTGACACCTTCACTTTCACTCGCTCTTGCTTTGGTGTTCGAGCCATAAGCCACAATACAAGCACTAATAACACAAGTATCAATACAATGGCCATATGACGCCATGGATACTGCCTATGGGGTGTGGAATACTCCATCAACGCTTGGGGCCAAAAAGCCTCCCCTTCTTCCTCTAATCGTTCCGCAGCAAGGGATATTCCTCGCACATTGGCTAAAAACTCACTGGCTTGTGCTGGGGTTAATGCTGTCAAAGCCACTTGTTTAGCTTCTGACCACAACTCCGCTTCTGATACCGCCTGTGCCAGGGCGGGCTCCCCGCCTAAAATCACTGCAAAAGCACCAGCAAAATGCTCTTGTAACTGAGCTAAAAAAGTGAGTAATTCAACATGCAAGGCATGGGCGTTATCTATGACCACCACCAAAGGCCCTTGCGCCAAGGCCTCTTTCATGGCGTTTAAAAAATCATCTTTATTAACATCAAAATAAGCCAACAGCGCTGTTAACAGATCATTTTTAGAATGAATCTCTTCCGCATCCACACGCACCACAGTGGCGTAATCCACCAACCGAGTGGCAGCCTGCCCTAACACAGTGCTTATCCCACCGCCCATGGGCGCGGTCATAATCACTGTATCGCCCCTTGCAGCCGATTCTAAAATTGCCTCTACAGCGTAATAACGTTCTGCACCTGTATAAAACATTAGGCCTCGCACACTGATTCTAAATACTCTTTGAGGGCATCATTGGAAAATGATTCCGTTACCACCGCATTGCCAATGGCTTTTAACAGCACTAAGCGAATTTGCCCCGTTAGCACTTTTTTATCCCTTGCCATAAGCTGCAAGAATTCCTCTGGGCTAATACCCGCTGGCGGCCTCAATGGCAACTTGGCCTTCTGTAGCATGGCTTCTAAGCTTGGCAATTGATGTTCATCAAACCACCCTAGCTTGGCAGAAAACTCCGCCGCCATCATCATACCGGCCCCCACCGCTTCACCATGTAACCAAAGCTCATAGGAAGTGGCGGTTTCTATGGCATGCCCAAACGTATGGCCTAGGTTTAACAGCGCACGGTTCCCTTGCTCCGTTTCATCCTCGGCCACCACTTCTGCTTTATTTTGACAACTTTTCTCAATGGCATGAATTAACTTTTCAGCGGTACGAGCCATCAGCTGTTCCATGCTCTCTTCGAGCCACTGATAAAAAGCGTGGTCTCGAATTAGACCGTACTTAATCACCTCTGCTATTCCTGCACTGAATTCACGTTCAGGCAACGTGTTAAGTACGTTGGTATCAATCACCACAGCATTAGGTTGGTAGAATGCACCAATCATGTTCTTACCTAAGGGGTGATTCACGGCGGTTTTCCCACCCACAGAGGAATCCACTTGAGCTAGCAGCGTGGTGGGTACTTGAATAAAGTCTACTCCTCTTTGATAACAAGCAGCGGCAAAGCCCACCATATCACCCACAACGCCACCGCCTAATGCCACTAGGGTAGTTTTGCGGTTATGTCCTTTTTCGAGCAAATGGGTAAAGATACCGTTTAAGGTTTCTAGGGTTTTATATTGCTCCCCATCGGGCAACAGGTAGGTATCGCACGTTAAATCAGAAAGCTCACTAAGCACCGCTGGTAAATAATGGTCAGCCACCACAGGGTTGGAAACCACCAGCACTTGCTGGCCTTTAATATGTTGTCGAATCAACCCCTGACCAAGCAAACCTTCACCAATATAAATAGGGTAGCTACGTTGGTCTAAGGCCACCTGCAAAGTGCGCATTGCTGCTCTCCATTAGTAAACTCAGCGATAGAGGCAAAATTATGATGAGGCTTCGTTATTAAAACAAGCTAAAAGACGTTCCGTAACCTGAGCTAAATTTCCAGAGGCAGTGGAAATAGTATGATGCGCAGTGGCCTCATATAAGGGGTGACGTTCTGCCATTAGCTGCTCTAGCACAGCCTCAGGATTTTTGGTTTGTAATAAAGGACGATTTTTATCATAACGGGTACGCGCTAGCTGCACCGAAACAGGGGTCCATAGGTAAAACACTGTGCCACGCTGCGATAATCGCTCCCGATTAATGGCACGGGTCACTGCCCCTCCACCGGTGGCTAAAACAATATTCTCACGCTGGGTGAGTTCATCAATCACCTCTTCTTCACGACGTCGAAACCCCTCTTCACCTTCCATATCGAAGATCCAAGGAATATCGGCCCCAGTTCGTTCCACGATAACCTTATCGGAATCATAGAAAGGTAAACCCAGAAGCTGAGAAAGATGACGGCCCAGGGTGCTTTTGCCAGCACCCATGGGCCCAATTAAGTAGATAGATGTTTCTGGAGGTATAACACTCACTATTGACTCACTAAGTTCTCTGCCACCAAACGTGGAGTGATGAACACTAATAGTTCAGCTTTGGAGCTATTACTGAAATCACGACGGAACAAACGGCCAATCCACGGTAAATCACCGAAGAAGGGGGTCTTATAGGTACCCTCGTTACGTGTTTGCTGGAAAATACCACCCAACACCACGGTTTCTCCATCATCCACTAACACAGTGGTTTGAACACGGTTGGTATCAATACTAGGCACACCTCCGAAAATTTCACCCACTGAGTCATTGGTGATTTCTAATTCCATATTAATACGGCCTTCAGGAGTAATACGAGGGGTAACACGTAAAAGCAGTTCAGCTTCTTTAAACTCAGTGTTGGTTCCTGTGTTACCCGAGGAGGATTGATAAGGAATCTCTTTACCAGAGGCAATTTCAGCGGACTGTTGGTCAGCCGTTAACACCTTAGGCGTGGCCACAACCTCGCCATAACCCTCAGAGGCTAAAGCAAAAATTTCAAGATCCAAAACGTTACTACGCTTATCTAAGAAGCCTAAGGTAAAACTAGAGGCACTGTTACTCTCACGGCCAAAATCCACTACCATGTTGTTGTTTAACCCACCACCCATGGTCACCGTGTTTCCACCCGCATTATGGCTGCGGCTACCGCCCCAACGAATCCCAAGCTCATCGGTGAGATCAGAAGTGGCAATCACCACACGGGCTTCAATGAGCACTTGCTGTACCGCCACATCCAAGTGCGAAAGCACTTCACGAATCTCTTCCACCTTTTGTGCCACATCGTTCACAATCAAGGTGTTAGTACGCTCATCCACGGTAACAGAACCACGGCTTGATAAGAGGTTAGAGGACTCTGCTTTAATAAGTGCCTCCATATCACGCGCCACAGCGTAATTAATACGAATGTACTCTGTACGTAAAGGCGCTAAAGACTCCAACTGCTGTTGGCTTTCTAACTCTTGTTTCTCTCGGGCTGCAATTTCCTCAGCCGGCGCCACAAGCAATACGTTGCCCACTTGGCGTTTATCTAAGCCCTTGGTTTTCAGTATCAAATCCAAAGCCTGATCCCAAGGCACATTTTGTAAACGAAGGGTAATGCTGCCTGAAACTGTGTCTGATGCCACCAGGTTTAAGCCTGTAAAATCGGCAATGAGCTGCAACACAGAGCGCATTTCAATATTTTGGAAGTTCAGGGATAGCTTATCACCCGTGTATTCATGCTCTTCAGGGCTACGACGCTGTTTGGCTTCCTGTTTAATAGGTTTAACATCAATGCTAAAAGCAGTATCTGCTTGATAAGCTAAATACTCCCACTCACCGGAAGCATCAATGGTCATAACGGTGGAACCATCCTCTTGACGAGTTTCCACATGCTTTACTGGGGTACCAAAATCAGTCACATCTAAACGCTTTCGGAGGTTACGAGGCGTGGAAGCACCTAAAAACTTCACTACTAAGCGGCCATGCTCTTCACGCACATCCACTGGCGTGTTGGTTTTGGCCAAATCCACAATCACACGACCTTCGCCTTCACTACCGCGGCGGAAATCAATATTTTTCAAATCGCC
>CALEAR010000318.1 GCA_937943665.1 uncultured Alcanivoracaceae bacterium | reverse complement strand
AGGCTAAATCCCCGTTACTCATTTGCTGAACAGAGATCATGGGCTTACCCTCAGGTGCACGCTGAACGGCAAAAGCCAACTCTGCAATGCGATCTCCATCATCACGCTGCAAGCCTTCGCGCTGTTGCTTTTCCAACTCCACAATGGCCACAAGCTCATCAAAGCTTTTGCCCTCTTCCAAGGCCTGCTCCAATGACGCCAACTGATCCTCAAGTATTTGTTTCGCCTGTTCGTGGGCAAGACGTTCGCGAATATCCTCTGCCACTTCTTCAAAGGGAATAGGCTCCGCTGGGATCACTTCTTCCACGTGGAAAACAAAGTAGCTATCTTCACCCACTTCCACCAAACGGCTGTTGTGGCTGCCATCACGTACCTCGGGCGCCATTAACTCATCCATGGCATCAGGGTTAGCGAAGGGTTCAAAGGGCTGCTCTAAGGAAAAGGGCTCGCTGGTTTCTAGCGTGAGGCCTAACACTTCCGCGGGCATCTCAAGATCAGGATGCTCAAACGCTAACTCTTCTAGCTGACCCACCTTATCAAAGAGCTGGGATTCCGCCTTCATTTTATGCAGCTCTTTTTCTAAGGTGTCACGCATTTCCTCAAAGCTTGCAAAGGAGGTTCGCTTGCTTTGAATATGCTCCACCAACAATAGGTGAAAACCATCGTCACTGCGCACAGGGTCGGAAACCACATCCTGAGAAAGGCCAAAAGCCACTTCCGCAAGCTCATCGGGCAAATCCTGTTTCGCCAATAAACCTAGCTGCCCACCATTACGGGCGGAGGCCACATCATCGGAATGTTCTTTGGCAGCGGTGGCAAAATCCATCTCTCCAGCCTCAATGGCTTGCTTTATTTCCTCCAAGGCCTTGCGGGCTTCATCGGAGCCGCCCACAGTGGCTGGATCAATGAAAATATGGGACACACGGCGACGTTCGCTGCCCGCGTCCTCACGTTCCACCGTTTCACGACGGTTATCATAGGCTGCCCGCACTTCCTCCTCGGTCACCTCAATGCCCTCAATATCATCCGTGGAGAGCGTTAAATAAGACACCACAAAATGCTCAGGCAAAACAAACTGATCGCTATTATCCTCATAGTAGGCGAGCATATCTTCATCACTCACCTCTTGCTGCGCAGCTAAGGCTTCCGCATCCACCAGAGCAAACTCAATATCTCGTTGTTGCTCACCAAGGCGCTGCAAGGTTTCTAACTCATGGGGTAAAGCAAACTCGGTTTGAAATAAGCCCATGCTCCACTGGTTTTGAAGCAAATCGCGGCTCACAGCACGTAATAAACCATTAGGGGTATACCCCAGATTACGCGCCACACGCTCTAGCTGGTTTGAAGAGAAACGACCATTCTCCTGGAAATCTTCCAGTTGCGCTAAATAACGAACAGCCTGTGTTTCGCTCACGCTAAGTTTTAAGCCTAACGCGCTCTCTAGTTTCAACGCATCATTGATGAGGGATTCCAACGCCATGCCAGGGCGCACGAGTTGGTCTAGTGTGCGCTGATCCACATCGGGCACTTGCGCCGCGAGGCGTTGTTGCATACGTGCGGTTTCCTGTTCCACTTGGGGCCAGTAAATCGCGTTACCCTCTACTTTTGCCACCACCTCGGAACCACCGCCCCCAGTGAAGTAGCCATAAAACGCAGTAATAACAAAAGGAATAATAATCACCGCCAGCAGGACTTTACCGCCTGTCCCGCGCAAGAATTTCCTAAACCCTTGCATGAGGTCTCCCTAAATTCATTCTTGTGAGCCGAATAAAATGTTTGGCTTATAGTAATAAAAAAGCGCACCCAAAACGAGTTGGGTACGCTTTTTATTCATGGAGTGCGCAAAACATGGGTTTAATGAATAACCACCTATTACACATGCCTCCAATGTGAATTAGCTGTTAACCGCGTCTCGTAGCGCTTTACCAGCTTTAAACCCAGGCACTGTAGCCGCTGGGATAGTAATAGCTTCACCGGTTTTAGGGTTACGACCTTCACGTTCAGCACGCTGCTTCACGGAAAATGTACCAAAACCCACCAAAGCAACGCTGTCACCTTCTTTTAAAGCACCAGTGATGGCTTTAAGTGTTGCATCAAGCGCACGACCAGCATCTGCTTTAGATAAATCTGCTTGCGCAGCGATTGCATCAATTAATTCTGATTTGTTCACGCAATTCCCCTTAGTTTTTAGTTATGACTAAACAATGCCCAGAGCCCTTAAAGGGCTGTAGCCCTTACAAAGCCTTATAGACACGCCTGATCAGTGGTCAACTTATACCAACGCCCCTAGGCGTCGTCAAGAAAGGCTTTGCATTTAGTCTCATTATTTAACATTTCCTTGTCATCTTGAGCTAAACCCAAGGTGACTCCACTGCTATACAGTATCAAAGGCAGCCCTTAATGGGTACTCAGGCTACCCGCAGACACTGTGGTACCCCCTTCATTCCAAGCGAGATCTTCTTCACGTTCCGCTTGGCTCAAAGGGGTTGGTAAGCGTTCCAATGCTATTTCCAATACCTCGTCAATCCATTTTACCGGGCGAATGGTTAAATCCGCCTTGATGGTATCAGGTATTTCTTTTAAATCACGCTCATTTTCCTGTGGGATAATCACAGTGGTAATGCCTCCACGGTGAGCCGCAAGCAATTTCTCTTTTAGCCCGCCAATGGCAAGCACTTGCCCCCTGAGCGTGATCTCCCCTGTCATGGCCACAGAGGCCTTCACAGGGATGCCTGTAAGCATAGATACTAATGCGGTACACATGCCAATACCAGCACTTGGGCCATCTTTTGGTGTGGCACCCTCTGGCACATGAATGTGAAAATCCTGGCGCTCAAGCAATTGACGTCGAATCCCAAGACTGGCTGCACGGGATTTCACCACTGTGTGCGCCGCTCGAATGGATTCTTGCATCACATCTCCTAAGGAGCCTGTCATGGTAACGCGCCCTTTACCTGGCACCACCGCCCCTTCAATGGTGAGCAGTTCACCACCCACGGAAGTCCACGCCAAGCCGGTCACTTGCCCCACTTGGTTTTCCTCTTCCGCTTTACCAAACTGGTACTTCTGAACACCAAGATAAGTTTCAAGAGCAGCTAAATCAATGACCACATCGCCCTCAAGTTCGCCAAGGGCACGCTTGGTAACCACCTTACGGCAAACTTTGCTGATTTCTCGATCTAGGCCCCGCACACCCGCTTCACGGGTGTAATGTCGAATAATGCCGCGGATACCCTCTTCGGTGAATTCGATTTCCCCTTTCTTTAGGCCATTGGCCTTAATTTGTTTGGGCACCAAATACTGCAAAGCAATATTCAGTTTTTCCTCCTCCGTATAACCGGAAATACGAATCACTTCCATACGGTCTAGCAATGCCGGTGGAATGTTCATGCTGTTGGAGGTACAAACAAACAAAGTATCGGAAAGAT
>CALEAR010000317.1 GCA_937943665.1 uncultured Alcanivoracaceae bacterium | reverse complement strand
CCTCGAGCGCTTACACCGTGCTATTGCCCTGGCCCGGTTAACACGTGACCAAGGGGCGCTCATCGCCATCGACCTTGATCGCTTTAAACCCATTAACGACACCATGGGCCCCCATGTAGGCGATGCTCTATTACAGCAAGTAACGCAACGCCTAATAGAGAACGGTATTCACCGTCATCATTTAGCCCGTGTGGGGGGCGATGAGTTCACCGTTCTTATCGCAAAGCCTGACAGCTGCTCAGAGGTACAGAAAGTTTGCACCACCATCTTACAGGCCCTGCGCGCGCCCTTTATCATTGAAAAGCATGAGCTACTGATTGGAGCAAGTATTGGTGTGGCCTCCTTTCCCAGCATGGCAGATGATGCGCACAGCCTGATTTACAAAGCCAATTTAGCCATGGAGCAAGCAAAACACCTAGGGGGGCATAATGCCTTCTTGTACCATGAGGGCTTGCGCCATCGCACCAAGGATCAACTCTCCCTTGAAGCACAGCTTCACAAAGCCATTAAAAACAATGAGCTGATGCTCTATTTTCAACCGCAATGGAGCCTTAAGGAAAACCGCATTGTGGGAGTGGAATCCTTAGTGCGCTGGCATCACCCCGAGCTTGGTTTACAATCCCCAGCGCAATTTATCTCCATTGCTGAAGAGGCAGGGTTAATTGAAGCCATTGGTGAGTGGGTACTTAATGCCGCCTGTAAAGAGCTTAAAGTATGGGAAAGCCAAGGGTTAGATAATCTGTGTATTGCGGTGAACCTCTCCGCCTACCAACTACGCCGTGGGGATCTTCCGCGATTAGTAAAAAACACCCTCGAAAAACATGAGGTGCCAGCCCATAAGCTAGATTTGGAGCTCACGGAAAGCCTCATCATGGAAAACTTAGATGACAACATTGCACAACTGCAACAACTTCGTGAACTTGGGGTGAATTTATCGCTAGATGATTTTGGCACAGGCTATTCTTCCCTTAGCTATTTAAAGCGCTTCCCCATTAATAACCTAAAAATAGATCGCTCTTTTATTACCGATATAGCGCAAAGCACCCAAGATTGTGCCATCACCCAAGCCATTATCCACATGGCCCACAACCTCGATTTAACCGTGGTGGCGGAAGGGGTGGAATCCCAGCGTCAGTTAGAAGTTTTGGCGGATATGGGCTGCGATACCATTCAAGGCTATTACATTAGCCGCCCCCTACCCGAGGCAGAAATTAAGGCCCTGTTACTACAACAAAAAAATGCCGTTGCGCCCATTCAAGCACAACGGCTACCTCACTAGCCCATGGCTAACAGCTATTTTTTAGTGGGCCTCTGCCAACCGCTAATTTGACGTTGTTTGGC
>CALEAR010000316.1 GCA_937943665.1 uncultured Alcanivoracaceae bacterium | reverse complement strand
TGGGATATTATTTTGCAAGTGCACCTTACTGGGTCCATGAGTGTGACCCACGCCGCTTGGCCCATTATGCGCGAGAAAGAATATGGCCGCGTGATTATGACCACCTCCGCCGCAGGCCTTTACGGTAACTTTGGCCAAGCTAACTACAGTGCGGCCAAGCTTGGTTTGTTGGGGCTCAGCAATACGCTAGCGGAAGAAGGCCGTCGCCGTAATATTCATGTGAATACCATAGCGCCCATTGCGGCATCGCGCCTTACAGAAACCGTGATGCCTGAAGAGCTGTTAAAAAACCTCAAACCCGAGGCGGTGAGCCCGCTGGTGGCGTGGCTATGCCATGAAAACTGTGAAGAAACCAAAAGCGTGTTTGAGGTGGGTGCCGGTTATGTGGGCAAGCTGCGTTGGGAGCGCACTCAAGGGCATTGCTTCCCATTGGGTCGCGAATTTACTGTTAACGATGTGGCCTCTCGTTGGCAAAAAATCACCGATTTTAGCGAGGGCACAGAGCACCCCACCAATGTGAATGAATCCTTCATGCCCATTTTGGATAACATCAATAATCCAAGCCTAGGCGGCAATGAGTTCATTGATTTAGATGAGGCTGCACGCAGCACCTTGGAGCTCGCCTCTGAGTATGATGAAAACGATCTTTCCCTGTATGCCTTGAGTGTGGGGGCAGCACAGGACCCCTTAGATGAAGATGAGCTCAAGTTTGTGTATGAAATGAATAGTGATTTCCAGGCGTTGCCCACCTATGGGGTAATGCCTGCCCTTGGGGCCATGTTGCAAGCGGCTAAAGATGGCTCCCTGGAGTTACCAGGCATGAACTTTGGTTTTGATCGTTTACTCCATGGGGAACAATACACAGAGCTGCGTGGCCCATTGCCTCGCAATGCCAAACTTAAGCATATTTTTAAATTCAAAGAAGCCTTTGATAAAGACCCTAACGCCGTGGTGACGTTTGCTATTTCCTCTGTGGATGAAAACGGCACTGAGGTGGCGTATAACGAAATGACCTCCTTCGTGCGTGGTGCCGGCGGCTGGGGCGGTGATCGTGGGCCTAGCGAAGATATTAATGTGCCACCTGAGCGTGAGCCCGATGCTATTATAGAAGTAAAAGCCCATCCCAATCAAACCTTGCTGTATCGCCTCTGCGGGGATTGGAACCCGTTACATGCGGACCCAGCCTTTGCCAAGGCCTTTGGCTTTGATAAACCCATACTTCACGGTTTGTGTACCTATGGGTACGCGGGCCGCCATGTTATCAAAGCCTTTGCGGGTAACGATGGCCGCTTAATGAAGAGCATTAAAGTGCGCTTTGCCGCCAGCGTTTTCCCCGGCGAAACCTTGGAAACTCGCATGTGGAAAGAATCAGACACTCGCATTGTGTTTGAAACCCGTGTGAAAGAGCGTGATGAAGTGGTGCTGAAAAATGCCGTCATTGAGCTGTACACCGAAGTGCCTAAGCCAGTGGAAGCCCCTAAAGCCGAAGCCGCTGAACCCGCTGCTGCGGCAGAAGTGAGCACAGAACCCACCCTCGATGATGTGTTTAGCGCCATCAACACCTATGTGGCTGAAAACCCCAATCTCGTGGGTGAAACTAAAACCAGCTTCCAGTTTAACTTCTTAAACCCCGATCAAAGCTTCTACATTGATTTAAAAGAAAAAGGCGAAGCCGCAGCGGGTGTATTGGATAAGCCCGATGTGACCTTGGAGCTGGATTCCAATCACTTGGAAACGCTCTTCGGCGGTGATTTAGCGGCGGTGCAAAAGCTTTACTTTGGCGGCGAGCTGAAAATCAGCGGCAACATCATGGCCTCAAATAAGCTCATGGTGCTGCAAGGCATGGACCCAAAGCTGGTGGATGAAGCACGCGATAAGCGCCTCGCCAGTGGTGGCGGTGCGGCACCGGCTCAAGCCGCAAGCACAGAGCCCACCCTCGATGATGTGTTTAGCGCCATCAACACCTATGTGGCTGAAAACCCCA
>CALEAR010000315.1 GCA_937943665.1 uncultured Alcanivoracaceae bacterium | reverse complement strand
CACTGCAAAAGGGTTATCGGCTGCTTTGGGCTGCGCAAAACCTTCTGGCTCTGGAGCAACAGGCAAGCTAGCCGGACATTCATCGTGCAATGCCACCACTGGCAAAGAAAGAAGGATTTCTTCCTCCAGCAGAGACAACACGCTCATTTTATCCTCAGTAATTAACCAAGGATCATGGCTTTCAGGAAGAGCTTGGCTTTGCTCTTCACTCCAAACCATTATTAAATTCACCGTTGCATGAACAGGGAAATGAATGGGTTCCAAACAGCGTTGGCACTGCAGCTCCAGCTGAGTATCGATGCTACCTTCCACCTTACGGTCTCCGCTAGCCACTTCGTGATAAAAACGAAGTGAGGCACTCACCTGAGTTTCTGCTGCACCTTGGTAATCTGCTAGGCGTGACAAACGATCGAGGTTAATAAAACCCTCAATGCGTGTGTCATTATCCGCAAATTTCCGCGGCTCAATGTATAACGGTAATTCACCTGAATTCATAGGCGCGTAATTCTAAGCGCCCTCTTCCATGATGTCAAAGCCTGTGCCCTGACAATTTGTTCTAATTTGGTTACCATGCGCGCAAATAAACCAGAGGAAATCGTTATGCCTAGCATTGTATTGGCGTCTTCATCCCCTTTTCGGCAGGCCTTATTAAAAAAGCTGGGTCTTAACTTCCAGTGCCATAGCCCTGATATCGATGAAACCGCCCTTCCCGGAGAATCGGCACAGGCGTTAGTGCAGCGCTTATCCCTAGAGAAGGCTAAAGCAGTGGCTGACACCTTCCCGAACGCATTAATTATTGGTTCGGACCAGGTGGCCATTAACCCCGATGGAGAAATTCTTGGCAAGCCAGGCACAGAGGAAAAGGCCGTGGCCCAATTGAAAAAAGCCAGTGGTGCCACGGTGGAGTTTGCCACAGGGTTGTGCTTATTGAACAGCGCCACGGGAAAGGCTCAAGTGGATTACGAAAGCTTTAAGGTACACTTTCGTGAGCTTTCAGAAGCGGTGATTCGTCGGTATGTGGCGGCAGAGCAGCCGCTTAACAGCGCAGGCAGCTTTAAATCTGAAGGGCTCGGTATTGTGCTTTTTCATGCCATGGAGGGGCGCGATCCAAACAGCCTAGTGGGCTTACCCCTGATTATGCTCACGGATTTCTTAGCCAATGAGGGCATAACCCTGCCCTTATAAAGGTTAGAAAAAAGGGCGCCTGGGGCGCCCTTTGTATTATCGTAGTTCGGTGTTTAACCCTAGGGTTTGTCCAAGGCCTTTACCCACGCTCACGCCAAAACCTTGCAGCCAGCGCTCTAACGGATTTGGCAACACAGTGTAATCAACCACTTTTTCCACTTGGATCACATCCCTTGCCACAGAGCCAGGGCTGCCAAAACCATCCGCTAGGCCAAGCTCCACAGCCTTGCTGCCAGACCACACCAAGCCCGTGAAAATCTCGGGATGCTCATCGCTTTTCAGGCGATCCCCTCGCCCTTCTTTCACTGCGTTAATAAAGGTGTCATGTACATTATCTAGCATGGCTTGGAAATGCTCTTTCTCTTCCTCTTGCAAGGGAGCGAAAGGATCCATGAGCGCTTTATGCTCACCTGAGGTAAGTACGCGACGCTCAATGCCTAACTTTTCAATGGCATCCACGAACCCGAAACCCGCCATAATCACGCCAATGGAGCCCACAATGCTGGAAGGATCCACATAAATTTCATCCGCTGCTGCAGCAATATAATAAGCTCCTGAGGCGCCCAAATCCGTAATCACGGCGTAAACTTTCTTTTCTGGGTGCTTATCTTTTAGGCGGCGAATTTCACGGTATACATAGTTAGATTGCACCGGAGAGCCCCCAGGGCTATTAATGCGTAGCAACACAGCTTGGGAATGCTCAGCTTCAAAGGCCTTTCGTAATGCTGTGCTCAAGCTATCTGCATTGGCTTCCGCATCATCAGCGATAATCCCTTTCACATCTACTAAGGCGGTGTGAGCGGAACTAGTATCCATTTCTGCGTTGCTGCCCATGCGTGTTGGGTAAAATAGCACCAACATTAACAACAGGTAGGCAAAGCCTAAGAAGCGGAAAAAGATACGCCACCGGCGGCTGCGTTTTTGTTCCGCCTGCATGGACATCACTAATTTTTCAATGAGTTGCCACTCTTTATTGCTTTGTGGCTTAGCTACGGGATCTTGATTAGGCATGACGTTTCCTTTAACTCGGCGATAAGGCTGTAATTTACCTCGTGAGCGAGGTCTATTCCATCACAATGGACAACAATTCGGGCATTTCGTTAATAATGGCTATGGGCGCAAAAGGCTCAAGCTGTTCAATGCGATGAGCGCCATAACTCACCCCCACCCTATCCATGTGTAAACGCTGCGCCATTTCTAAATCAAAGGTGGTATCCCCCACCATTATGGCTTGTTCGGGTGGCACTTGCAGTTCTTCGAGGATCTCCTCAAGCATGAGAGGGTGTGGTTTAGAACGGGTTTCATCAGCACAACGGGAGGTATGAAAATACTGCCCTAACCCTGTGGCTTGCCACACGCGATCCAAACCCGCTCGGCTTTTGCCTGTGGCCACCGCGGTTTTAATATGGTTTGCCCTTAGGGTTTTAAGTACATCCAAGGCGCCTGAAAACAAAGGATTTGGCGTTTGCTCAGCCTCTATAAAATAACGGCTGTAGTGCTCCCGCATGGTTTCCACCTGTTCATCGCTAATATGTGGGTATAACTGACGAATGGCTTCGCGCAATCCCAAGCCAATAATCTGCTCGTAGGCCTCGCTCGCTAACACTGGCAGCGCCGATGCCTTGGCCGCTTGAGTTAAACACTGAACAATGCGTTCAGTGGAGTTCATTAAGGTGCCATCCCAATCGAAAATAACGAGTGAATACATAAGGTTATCTTTACTACTTAATTTGAAAGCTTAATTTGTTTAGCCAGCGAGAAAATGCTTTATCCAAGGGGGCTTCCACCGTAATTTGTTCCCCCGATACGGGGTGACGAAAGGCGAGCCCTCGTGCATGCAGCATTAACCGAGGTGGTGTTTCTTTTAATTGTGTGCACCAGCGCTCATCACGCACGGTATCGCCATAGCGGTTATCCCCCACAATGGGAAAGCCACCAAATTGGGCATGTACACGAATTTGATGCGTGCGACCTGTGGCAAGCTCTGCCTGCACCAATTGGCTTTGTTCGGCACCGTTGGCGAGTAAGCGAAAATGGGTTAGCGCTGCTTTGCCGGCCTTGGATACCACCATTTTCTTGCCTTGACCTGCCTCTTGGCGCAACAAAGGGGCGGAGATGTTTATTTCTTTGCGGTTAAAACCGCTACATAAAAGCCAATAGGTGCGCCTTACTCCATTGTTTTGCAGCATGCGTTGAAGCTGCTTTAGGGTAGAACGCTTCCGCGCCACCACAATGGCACCGGAGGTATCCCGATCGAGGCGGTGCACTAACTCTAGTTGGCGCTCCTCTGGGTACAATACGCGCAGGGATTCAATGAGCCCTAAGCTGTGGCCACTGCCGCCATGCACCGCCATGCCTGCGGGCTTATCCACTATCCACAAATACTCATCTTGGTGGAGGAACTTGGGTTTGAAATCCACTGAGCTGGGTGCTGTGGCACGGGTGGCTACGCGCACTGGGGGGATGCGCACCACATCCCCAAGCTCTAAGCGTTGGGTTTGTTTGGCGCGGCCTTTATTTACCCGCACCTGGCCGCTGCGAATAAGGCGATAAATGTGTGATTTTGGCACCCCTTTAAGGGTGGTCATAAGAAAATTATCAAGCCGTTGGCCTTGGGCATCTTCATGGATTTCCACATGACGCACTGCAGGCTGGGCGTTAGAAGTGTTATTCATAGGGATGGATTCTAGCCCTTTCTGAGACACACCGCTAACTTTTTATCATTTACCCAAAGGTTGCTACTTAAAACATTGAGCTTTGTCATCATTCTGTTATAGTCAGCACTTGGAGAATCTTAAGCCTTGTGACGCGATGCGATCATTCACTTGAGTTATGTTTTACAACAAACATATCCATTGCTTAGGGCTCCAACAAGAATTTTAGGTTAGCTGCCTATTTATTTCCTTAGGGAGCTAACGCGCAACACCTAACTTTTGGCGCTGCCGCTTATTATGGTTAGGCAGCAGATGAATAACATAGGTGGTATTGGCGCTTTTTTTGAGAGTAAGATTTTCGATCATACCAAACTTGTAGATAATCAAGGAGATGGCTGTATCCGCGTCATGAGTTGTGCAGAACATCTTTTTATGGGTGCAGTTGGCTAATGAGCTTTCTTTCACACAGAAGAAACGCTGTGTGGCTCCTGTATAGATGCCGCTTGCATGCTTAGTGCTTATTACAGCGCGCGGTCAGTTGTTTTCTTCACTCCCAACGAATGCGTCATGCCACGATGAAAATGTGGTAACTCAATGAAACGCATGCTTATTAATGCCACGCACTCAGAAGAAGTGCGCGTGGCTTTAGTTAACGGTCAACGACTTTATGATCTGGATATCGAACACAGATCACGCATCCAAAAAAAAGACAATATCTATAAAGGTAGAATCACTCGCATCGAGCCTTCCCTAGAAGCTGCCTTTGTGGACTTCGGCGCAGAACGCCATGGCTTCCTTCCCTTAAAAGAGATTTCCCGACAGTACTTCAAAAAAGACCCTAAAGAGATCCAAGGCCGCATTAACATTAAAGATGTGATCCGTGAAGGCCAGGAAGTGCTTGTGCAGGTGGATAAAGAAGAGCGCGGCAATAAGGGCGCAGCCTTAACCACCTTTATTAGCTTAGCGGGACGTTACTTGGTGTTAATGCCGAACAACCCCCGTGCCGGTGGAATTTCCCGCCGTATTGAAGGAGAAGAACGCCAAGCCTTAAAAGAAGCGCTAAATGAGCTCAACATCCCTAGTGATATGGGGGTAATTGTGCGCACCGCAGGGCTTGGCCGCACCGCTGAAGAATTACAGTGGGATTTTGATTATCTTCACACTCTATGGGATGCCATTCGTGAAGCGGGTGCCAAGCGCCCTGCTCCCTTTTTGGTGCATCAGGAATCCAACGTTATTATTCGCGCCATTCGGGATTACCTGCGCAAAGATATTGGCGAAGTACTGATTGATTCTAAAGAAACCTACGAAGAGGCCAGCAACTTCGTTAACTTGGTCATGCGTGATTTTTCCTCCAAGATCAAGTTTTACCAAGATGACACGCCTCTGTTCTCCCGTTATCAGATCGAATCTCAAATCGAAACTGCTTTTGAGCGCGAAGTAAAACTGCCCTCTGGTGGTTCCATTGTGATTGATCCCACCGAGGCCCTTACCTCCATTGATATTAACTCCTCCCGGGCCACCCGCGGAGCGGATATTGAAGAAACTGCACTGCAAACCAACCTTGAAGCCGCTGAGGAAATTGCTCGCCAGTTACGCTTGCGTGATATTGGCGGCCTAGTGGTGGTGGATTTCATTGATATGGGCCCTGCTCGCAACCAGCGTGAGGTGGAAAACCGCATGCGTGAAGCCTTGGAGGCAGATCGGGCGCGAGTACAAATTGGCCGTATTTCACGCTTTGGCTTGCTAGAGCTTTCACGCCAGCGCTTACGCCCTTCCCTTGGGGAAACCTCAAGCATTGTGTGTCCTCGCTGTGATGGCCAAGGCCATATTCGCGATGTGAAATCCCTGGCCCTTTCCATTTTGCGCCTCATTGAAGAAGAGGTAATGAAAGAGCGCACCGGCGAAATTCACGCCCAAGTGCCAGTGTCTGTGGCCACTTATTTGCTTAATGAAAAACGTCAGGATTTATTAGCCATTGAACGGCGCTATAAAATCCGCAGTTTAATTATTCCTAACCCTAATCTGGAAACCCCGCACTTTGAGGTGCAACGCATTCGCGATGACCAGGTGACCCCAGAATTAGTTAGCCATGAGTTGGATTTACTTGAAGGCGAGGCTGAGCAAGATCTCTTCGGGGAAGATCCCGCTCAAGCGAATCACCAAGATGCGGCGGTGAAAATGATTGCGCCAGAGGCGGCACCCCCACGTCCACAGGAACAACAAGTACCCGCCGGTTTTTGGAATGCGCTTATTGGGTTGTTCGCTAAGTTCTTCGCGCCCCAGGTGCACAGCCCTGCCCCTGCTGAAAAAGCTAAAGCTGCCGGCGGAGAAAAACGAAAGTCCCGTCAGCAAGAAGCACAGGCGAAAAAAGCGGAATCAGCGAAATCTCAAGGAGCTGCTAAAGCTGAAAAGCCCAAACATGAGCGTGCTGAGCGCCAGCAACGCGTAGAAAGCGAAGACACGCAAAAAGCCAAACGTTCGCGCCAGCGCAATGGTGGTGATTCTGCCCCAGCAGAGAAAGCTAAACCTAAAGCACCGCAAGCGGAGCGCCGTACCCAGCGTCAGGATGATCGCCCCCTACGTGTGCGCGAACGTCCAGAGCCGGTGCCATCAGTACAACCAAGCGCTGATAAAGAAAGCGCCAACACTACCGCCACTGCGGCGGTGGCAGCTAGTGCCACTGCTGCGGCAGCAAAAGCTGAACCCGCTGCTGCTCCATCAACACAGGTTGAATCACAGGAAGTGGCACCAGAAGCCAAGCCTGAGGAAAAAGCAGTACAACCAGAGGCACAACCACAGGCTGCCACAACTATTGATACCAAACCCGCTGAACCCACCGCTGAGGCCAGTACAGCAGTGCCTGAGGTGACTACTGAAGAAGCCAAGCCTGCAGCCACAGTGGAAGCGGCCCCTGCAGTAGAAGAGGCACCCGAGGAAACCCCTGCAGCAGAAACCACATCCGAGGAGCAAGCACCGGTGGTGCATAAGGCTGAGGAAAAAGCTCCTGAAAAGGTCCAGGAAATCAAAGAAGAGGCTCAAGCTTCTGATTCAGCCACCACGCAAGAGGCTCCCGCCGCTCCTGAAGCGCCCGTGGAGGCACCTCTCACCATTGGGCCAGTGGGCAGCATTAAGCCAAAGGAAACACCTGCGGAACCTAAGGTAGCGGAGGATGCGCCCAAAGCAGAAGCCACGCCGCAAGCCCCTGTGGCCATTGGCCCTGTGGGTCGCATTGAAGGCTATGGTGGCAAGAGCAAAGCACCGGCTAAGCCTAAGGTTGAGCCCGCGGTGGCGGCTTCAGCCAGTGCCACCGCCGCCATTGGCCCTGTGGGTCGTATGGATAGCTCTGGCCGTATTCAACACTTTGCGGAGGCTGAAAACGGCGCCACTGAGGCCAGCTCAGAGCCCACAGAACCCGTTAAGGAAACAGCGTCTGATACAGAAGAGAAACCCGCTGAATAAACCTCAAGAGCCTAGCCCACGCTAGGCTCTTTTTTTATCGGCTAAGGGTGCCCATTGCACCCACTTCAGGTAATATAAAGCACTGATCGCTATATCAACATTTAACGAGGGTACACAAGCATGACAAACCCCCTTCCTTATTCTTCAACCACTTCCGTTTCCGTTGAACAAAGCCAACGAGTATTGCGGAACACCTACGGCTTATTAGCCATGTCGTTAATGGTGGCCACCGGTGCCGCTTGGTTTGCCATGGCCGCTAATGTGGGCTTTATTCACCCACTACTGGTGCTGGGCGTTTATTTTGCCTTGCTATTTGCTAACGCCAAACTGGAAAACAGCGCTTGGGGTGTACTCACCGTCTTTGGTATCACGGGTTGGCTTGGTTTTACCACAGGCCCTATTGTGAATACCTTTGTTTCAGTGGGCATGGGGCACCTTGTTACGCTAGCCTTAGGTATGACAGCCACCATTTTTGTGGCCATGAGTGCCATTGGCTTAATAGTGAAAAGAGACCTTAGCCAACTGGGCCGCTTTATTATGGCGGGTATTCTGGTGGCCTTTGTGGCTTCCTTAGCCGCGTATTTCTTTAAGATTACTGCCTTGGCCTTGGTGGTGAGTGGCATGTTTGCCCTGCTCTCCTCCTTGCTGATTATGTGGCAAACCCACGCCATTGTGACCGGCGGAGAAACCAACTACATTCGCGCCACCGTAACGCTTTTCGTGTCCTTGTATAACCTATTCCTTAGCTTGCTACAATTACTAGCCGTACTCACAGGTGATGATTTATTATGCAGGTTAGCGTGCTAGTGACAGCGGGGCTAAACAGCCCCGCTGCTGTTTCTGCCCTACTATATTGCCGTGCCTTGGTGAACCAATCGGTACCGCTGCATCAGGTTTTCTTTTATCAGGATGGCGTGCAGCTGGCCTTGGCTAATCGTCACTCAGGTCCGGGTGAGGTTGCTATTGCCAGTGAATGGCAAGCTTGGGTGCAGGCCCATGGGGTTTCGGCCATGGTGTGCACCGCTAGCGCAGTGCGCCGCGGGGTGTTTGATGACACTGCAGCACAGCAATACCATGGAAAGGTCACCCTAGCCCAAGGGTTTACTCTGGCGGGATTAGGCGCATGGGCGGAGGCGCTCAAACACTCACATAAGGTGATTAGCTTTTAACATATGATGGATAAGCACTGTTTACTTTTAATTAACCAATGGCCCGAAAACCAAACGCCACTCCAAGAGGCGCTTGATATGGCTAGCACCTTACAGTTATTTGGCAATAAGGTGGTAGTTCACCTTACGGATTCGGCACTTTTGCTGCTAGAGGAAAACAATCCACCTTGGGATGATAGGTTCGCGATGATGCAAGATCTGGGCGTGGCGTTCACCACCACGGTGGAATCTTTTGTGAACTTCTCTCAAATTAAGCCCACTGTGCCCTTAGATGCCCTAAAGCCAGAAGATACCCAAGCATTGATCCAATCGGCTCATTTTGTGTGGAATTACTGATATGGGTAATTTGCACTGGATAGGTTTTGGCCCTGCACGTAGTGATCTCACCCGCAATGTGCTGCGCTATGCCACCGCAACAGATACGCTGCTGTTCACTGGGCCGGGAGTGCTCCACCTTATACAAGAGGACGCTTCCCCATTGGTGAAGGTTTCCCAAGCGATGTGGTATTTTGCTGAGGGTTTACCCGAGGCTTGGCTTGAGCGCATCCCCCACGCCATTGAGGCCATTAGCGAGGCCCAATTGGTGGAACTCACCCTAAAGGCGCAGCAAACCCTTACTTGGCATGGATAAGGCAAGCCCCTTGGCGTTGCCAAGAGGCTTGTGGTGGTTTAATTAGGATTTGCCTAAATGGGTTACCCCACCTAAATAGGGTTGCAAGGCTTTAGGAATACGAATACTGCCATCAGCCTCTTGGCCATTTTCTAAAATAGCCACCAAGGTGCGGCCCACGGCCAAACCAGAGCCATTCAAGGTGTGGAGTAACTCAGGGCGCTTGCTCTCTGGATTACGCCAGCGGGCTTGCATACGGCGAGCCTGGAAATCCCCAAAGTTAGAGCAAGAGGAAATCTCCCGATATGTGTTTTGGCTAGGTACCCACACTTCCAAATCATAGGTTTTACGCGCTGAAAAGCCTAAATCCCCTCCGCAGAGGATCACCTTGCGGTAAGGCAGCTCTAGGGCCTGCAAAATATCTTCAGCATCCTGCGTAAGGGCTTCCAGGGCTGCTTCCGATTCAGAGGCTTTCACTAATTGCACCAGTTCCACCTTTTCAAATTGGTGCTGCCGAATCATACCGCGGGTATCTCGGCCATGGCTGCCCGCTTCACTGCGGAAGCATGGGGTATGGGCCACGTGTTTTAAGGGTAAAGCCTCTGCTTCCACCACCTCTTCACGGTAGAGGTTCGTTACAGGCACCTCAGCGGTGGGGATCAAATACAGCTGGCGCTCGCCCTCCACTTTAAATAAGTCTTCTTCAAACTTAGGCAATTGGCCTGTGCCCTCAAGCGCATTGGGGCCCACCAAATAAGGTACATAGGTTTCCACATAGCCCTTGGCCAAATGTTGATCAATCATAAAACTGATCAAGGCTCGGTTTAAACGGGCCAAGGAACCAGTCATTACATTAAACCGAGCACCAGAAAGCTTAGCAGCGGTATCAAAGCGTAAGCTACCATCGCTAAGGTTGGCGCCTAAATCCACGTGGTCTTTCACTTCAAAATCAAACTGAGGAATATCACCCCAGCGGAACACTTCCACGTTATCTTCATCGCTATCTCCCTCTGGCACATCTTCATCCGGCACATTGGGAATATCGAGCATAAACTGGCGGATTTTCTCTTGAATGGCTTGGGCCTTGGACACTTCTTCATCAAGCTCTGCATCTAGCTTTTTTAGGGTTTCCGCCACTTGTGCTTTGGCCTCTTCCACGGCCATGCCCGATTTAATTAACTCGCCCACTTTTTTAGCGGCGCGGTTGCGCTCTGCCTGTAACTCTTGTGAGCGCACGTCCGCGTTTTTACGCTCTTCATCCAAGGCGCGAAAGGTGTCTAAATCCAACGAATAGCCCTTTTTGGCTAAACGTTGCTGATATATTTCACCGTTTTGGCGAAGATCTCTTAAATCAAGCATGAGTCATCCTATGTGTTTACAAAATCAAAATCGCCCAGGGTATGGGCTCCCTTGAGTCTTACTTAGTGCGGCGTTGCCAAGGGCTATTTTGGTTTAACTGCTGTAAACGTTCTAGCTTTTGGCGCACTTTAATTTCTAAGCCACGGTCCACGGGTTCATAAAAACGTTGTTCCGGCACTGATTCTGGAAAATAAGATTCCCCCGCGGCAAACCCCTCTGGGTAATCATGGGCATAACGATACTCTAGGCCATGGCCCTCTTCCTTCATTAAGGCGGTGGGAGCATTACGTAAATGCAAGGGCACCTCATCGGTGGGGTTCTCCTTCACAAACCGCCGCGCCTGATTATAAGCCATGTACACTGCATTGCTTTTAGCGGCAATGGCGGCATATACAATGGCTTGCGCAATGGCTAACTCCCCCTCTGGTGAACCTAAACGTTCTTGCACATCCCAAGCATCTAGTGCTAACCGCAAGGCACGCGGGTCTGCGTTACCTATGTCTTCACTGGCAATACGCACCACACGGCGAGCAATATACAAAGGGTCCACGCCACCGTCTAGCATGCGGGCAAACCAATAAAGGGCAGCATCCGCATCTGAGCCTCGTACGGATTTGTGCAAGGCGCTGATTTGATCATAAAAAATATCGCCGCCTTTATCGAAGCGACGCAGGCTATCACGGAACAGCTCATTGAGCAGCTCAGGAGTGATCTGATTTTCATATTGAGAAGCTAAATCCCCAGCTAATTCAAGGTAGTTGAGTAATCGCCTGGCATCTCCATCCACTTGAGTGATTAAGCGCTGTTGCAAAACCTCAGGGAATTGCACTGATAGGAATTCAGGGGTGTTTAAGGCGCGTTTTAGTAAGGCGCCAAGGTCCTCTGCCCCTAAGGCGCGCAAGCGATACACCCGCGCCCGAGAAAGCAAGGCATTATTGAGCTCAAAAGAAGGGTTTTCCGTGGTGGCACCGATAAACAAAATGGTGCCATCTTCCACGTGTGGTAAGAAGGCATCTTGCTGAGATTTATTAAAACGATGCACCTCATCCACAAAGAGCACTGTGCGCCGACCCATGGCTAGCCTGTCCTTCGCCTTGGCCACTTGTTCGCGAATATCTTTTACCCCTGCCAGCACTGCTGATAAGGTGACAAACTCAGCATCCACATGCTGTGCTAGTAATAAGGCTAAGGTGGTTTTTCCTGTGCCTGGCGGGCCCCATAAAATCATGGAGTGCAGCTGGCCACGTTCTAGGGCCATGCGCAAGGGTTTTCCTTCGCCAATAATATGCTGCTGCCCCACGTACTCCGCTAGGGTTTTGGGGCGCAAACGCGCGGCTAAGGGTTGATAGGTATCGGGTTCGGCGGAAAACAAATCGTTATTCATGGCGAATAAGATCAACACCCTCCGGCACAACAAAGGTAAATTGCTTGGTGTCTAAGGCCACATT
>CALEAR010000314.1 GCA_937943665.1 uncultured Alcanivoracaceae bacterium | reverse complement strand
TGAAGTTTTACGATATTTACTTCGCCTACACCCAAACCAACTTCTTCCAAGTGTATAACGATAAACAATCCCGCCCCTTCAGAGAAACCAACTATATGCCAGAAATTTATGCCACTCGCTCTGTGGATTGGCAATTTGGCCCCTTCGATAGTGAACAATTAGCCTTTGGTTATGTCCATCAATCCAATGGTAAGGACATACCTGCTTCGCGCAGTTGGGACCGCCTGTTTCTCCACTATGTGGCACGCACCGGCAATACCTACTGGCAGCTAAAACCTTGGTGGCGTATTCCGGAAAAACAGAAATACGGCATTGATAACCCTAAGCGCGATGACAACCCCGATATTGAAAAATATTTGGGTAACTTTGAGCTCATTATTACCAAGCCCTACGGCAATCAGGTGGTGGAGCTCATGCTACGCAACAACTTGCGCCGCAAAAACAAAGGCGCGGTACAAGTGGATTACACCTTTCCACTTAAGGGGCGCTTCAAAGGGATTGTGCAACTCTTTAGCGGATACGGTGATTCGTTGATTAACTACAACGATTATGAAAACCGGGTGGGCTTAGGCATTTTGCTCACCGATACCCTTTAACTCACATAGGAAAGCACATGCGTAGAATCCAATCCCTTTCTATTTTCGCTGTTTTGTTCATGCTGCTTAGCGCTTGCAGCACCATGACACAACACCTAGAACCCCCCGAACTCAGCGTGAGCAAGGTGGCCTTAGTAAATGTGGGATTACTTCAGCAAGATTGGGAGGTAACACTCAGGGCGTATAACCCCAACGATAAAAACCTCAAGGTGAAAAGCCTCAATTATGAGTTGTTAATTGATGACAA
Organism: uncultured Alcanivoracaceae bacterium; assembly: GCA_937943665.1. Taxonomy (GTDB): domain Bacteria; phylum Pseudomonadota; class Gammaproteobacteria; order Pseudomonadales; family Alcanivoracaceae; genus CALEAR01. Next base: position 2,353 of record CALEAR010000314.1, on the reverse strand, counting down.
ACGCTTTGCCCGCGGCAGTACCAACCAAACGGTGGAGCTTAACGCCCATCAAACGGCTGAATTCACCACACAGGTGAGCACCAGCCTAATGGATACCTTGCGGCAATTGAATCAGTTGAATATTACCCCTGGCGCACCTGTTCCTTACCGCATTAAGGGCAGTGCCAAAGTGGGCACTGTGCCCGTGGCCCTCCCCTTTGATCATAAAGGCGAAGTGCCCCTACCACAGTGGTAAGGGCACCGCATGCTGCGCCATCAGCCTGGTGGCCAGCTGAAGGAACGCCCCCCGAGCACATGGATGTGGAGATGAAACACGGTTTGGCCCGCATCAGCCCCGTTATTGATGTTAATGCGGAAGTGTTCTAAGCCCTCTTGCTCAGCCACCTTATTGGCCACCAACAGCAGGTGCCCCAACAAGGCCTGATCTTCTGGCTCACTGTCCGATAACTTAGGGATCACTTTTTTAGGGATCACCAACACATGCACTGGGGCCTGTGGGTTAATATCACGAAACGCCAAAGCCTTATCGTCTTCATACACGATATCAGCGGGCAGCTCTCGGTTTATGATTTTTGTAAATAGTGTCTCGCTCACAACTACCCTCCTTAAAAAAAGATAGTTTGTCAGGTTGCGCAATTCTTGCCAACTCCATCACTTAGCTTTGCTTTGTAACGAATTGCTTAATCGGCAAATTTCTGTGGTATGTCACAAGCAAAGCGCAAAGATATGAGTACAATACGGCCTCGCATTCATAGCTAAGAGCAAAAGGTTCCAATGGCAACACTTTTCGTAAAGAATCTTACGGTAATTGATTTTTCTTATTTGCATGCCACACGAGGTATGGTGGGGGAATCTTGGATTGTGGATTTAACCCTCACAGGCGGCCTTGATGACGCCGGTATGATTTTTGATTTCGGCTTGATTAAAAATCAGGTGAAGGCGCATATTGATGCTTGCTTGGATCACAAATTAGCTGTTCCCACAGAAAGCCCTGCACTTGAGCATCTCACCCTTGATCCAACGGTGGACCTTACCTGGCACTACCCCATGGGCATTATTACCATGAAAGCGCCCCCCTCTAGCACGGTGGGCATTCCCTGCGCCAGCCTTTCTCGCCCTGTGGTTACCCAGTGGCTCACGGAGCAATTACGCGCTGTGCTACCGGATAATGTGGAAGATATAACGCTCACCCTGCGCACAGAAGATTTAGGTACAGCGCCCTATTATCATTATTCCCATGGCCTTAAAAAGCACGATGGTAACTGCCAACGCATTGCCCACGGCCATCGCTCTGCCATCGAAATTTATGAAAACAACACACGTAGCCGCTACTGGGAAAAGCTCTGGGCGGATCGTTGGGATGATATTTATCTTGGCAGCCGCGAGGATTTAAAAAGCACCAACAAAATCGATGGTATCCCCCACTACACCTTCGGTTACGAAGCCAACCAAGGCACCTTTGAACTCACCCTACCGGAGGATCATTGCTACCTTGTGGATACGGATACCACGGTGGAATTATTGGCGGAACATATTGCCCGCACCTTAGCTCAGGAAGCGCCCAATCGAAAATTCTTTGTGCGTGCCTATGAGGGAGTGGATAAAGGCGCCATTGCGAGCACCCGCTCTAAACGCCGGCGCTTTTAATTACACATCAGGCGCTTGGTGATCCGCATCCTCGCGCAGAATATTATCCGCTTCTTCTTGCACCAAGCGTCGAAACCAACGGTGGGCGGGGTTATGATGCAACAATGGCGACCACGCCATTTTCAGCTCTAATTTAGGTATCACAAAAGGGGGCGGCATAATCACCAGGTTTGGGTTTTCAGCCTGCATGCGCGCCACACGGCTAGGTAAAGTGGCCACTAAATCATTATTCATGGCCAATAGCGCCGGCATTTGATAGTGCCGCGTGAAAATACTAATGCGGCGGCTTTTGCCAATGCGCGCCAACGCTTGATCAATCCAACCAAGGCCACTGAGCTTATCGGGGTTCATTCCAAAACCCACGCCAAATCCTGTTTTGGATACCCAAATATGCTGGCTTTGCAAATAACTTTCTAAACCGTAATCCCGCAATAGGGGGTTATTTTTATTCAGCAGCACCGAAAAAGTATCGCGCCACAGAGTCACTTGGTAGAAGGAGCGCGGCATATCATCAAAGCGGTTAATGGCCAAATCCACCCGGCCTTGCTCCATATCGGTGTAAGTGACATCCGAAGGAGTAAGAAAATCCAGCACCACGCTAGCAGCCTCTTGGCGCAAACGTCGCACCAAATGAGGCATTAAGGTGGCCTCGGCATAATCACTCACCATAATACGAAATACGCGGTGGCTTTTTTCCGGCTCAAAC
>CALEAR010000313.1 GCA_937943665.1 uncultured Alcanivoracaceae bacterium | reverse complement strand
AATCAGAGTTTCGTGGGGTGAAAAGCTTTGAACACGATACCTTAGAAGACCCTGCTTATTGGGGCTTGTTTGCCGCTTTACCTGTGGGCACTAAACTCAATATTAATACCGCAGCTCCTGTGGTGCTTGATGCCTATTTTGCTGATACCGTAGGGGATGCGGGAACCAAGCTCGTATTAGAAACTCGAGAAGAGGGTGCCATTGAGGATCTAAATACCCTGTTTTCCTCTGGCCCCTTTGCTGCTCTTGAGGAAGAACAACGTAATGAGCTGCTTGAGGATTTTACGGTGCGAACGGATTATTTTCAGGTCATGGTTGAGGTGCGCACGGGGGAGAATACACAACGATTAGTGACCCGTGTGAACCGAAAAGAATCAGGGGAAATCCAGGTGTATAGCCGGCAGTTACAGCCTCGCTTAATGCCCATGGAGCCGGCGTGTAACCCCTTTTACCATCAACCATCAGAAGAATAAGGAACCCAATTAATGGTTGATACAGTGCTTTATATCCCTGAACGGGTGTTGGGTGAAGCAGAGTTAGATGAGGTCCCTTGCTATGCCATCACTGCGCAGGGTATCACTCATGCACCATTGGCAGAGCAGTTAGCCGCTTTAGCGGGCACCGCTGTGAAACTGGTGTTATCCGTGGCCAATGTTACCCTCACAGAGGTGGCTTTAACTCGTAAACAAGCTCGCCACATGGATTCTGTACTGCCTTATTTGCTAGAGGAAAACTTGCTAGAGCCTGCTGAAACCCTATGGTTTAGCTACCAACGGGCCGCCAAAGGTACACAGCATTACCCTGTGGCGGTATGTGGTCGTGAGGCGCTTGCTGCGTTATACAACCACTTTCAGGCAGCAGGTTGCCACTTAACCGCTGTACATGTGGATGCCTTATTAATAGATCATATGGCGCCTGCTGTAGTGCATCATCATTCAAGTGTGTTGCTGTTACACTCCAACACTCAGGCCATTCAGGTGCCTGAAGCCCAACTTTATGCAGTTGCTAATGCGTTAGGCATGGAGCTTGATGCCTTGCCCACCCATGAGCTTGATGAAACCTTGTTACAGCACATGGCAGATAACACTGCTGGCGCCATGAACTTGTTGCATGGGGAGCTTCCCCCCATGAATCGCAGTGCACAGCAGCGTTGGTGGACGGAGTGGCAACCCTTGGTATCTTTTGCTGCTGTCGTGTTGTTAGTAATGCTAGGATTAGTATTTGTGCAAACACAACGCTATAACAAGGCGGCGCAAACCGCCCACCAAGAGGCGGTGGCATTGTATCAATCCTTATTTCCTCAAGCGGCGCGCCCACAATTGCTACAACGTGAGTTTGAAAACCAGCTACGACGTTTGCAGCACAGTGGGCATGAAGAAAGCGCCTTTATCAGCCTAATGTCACCGGTGGCGCAGGCCTTATCGCAACAGCAGTTTGATAAACTTACGCCCCTGCGTTTTCAATTTAATGAGCGTGAATCTCGCCTTTCCTTTGATTTAACGGCACCTGAGTTTTCTCATATTGAAAATCTGCGCGAGACGCTGCAGGCACAGGGAATGGCGGTGGATGTGGGGAATTCTCGTAATGCCTCCGATGGAGTTACTGCGCGTTTAACCGTGGGGAGGGCATCCACATGAAGGCAATACAATGGCGTGAAACACTTCAACACTATGGAGCACCAATTCAGCGTTGGTATAAAAGCCTAGCACCACGGGAACAATGGGCTGTGTTGGCCTTAGGGGTGGTGTTTTTGGTGTTTTGCCTCTATGCCTTAGTGTTTTCCCCTGTGATGAAGGCGCGAGATACTGCTAAACAATCCTATGAAGCGCGCCAACAGGTGTATGAATGGATTCAGGCGCACAGTGAGCTGATAAAGCAACAAGGAGGCAATAGTGGCGCGGGAGCATCTCAGTACCGTGATACGAATAAGGATGTTTTAACTGTGGTAAATGCCACCGCTCGAGAGGCGGAGGTGACGCTGCGAAGCTTTACCCCAGAGGGAAACCATAAGCTCCGCTTACAACTAGAGCAGCAAGAATTCACTCGGGTGATGCAATGGCTTTATCAGCTAGAGCAACACTACGGTATTGCGGTGGAAACCATTGATATTTCAGCGGCTAATTCGCCCGGCACGGTGAATGTGCGCGCCACCTTGGAAAGGGGGTAGCATGAAACGTATCACTCAAGCACTTATGGTATTTTTTTGCGTTATGGCTGGAACGCCTGCCATGGCGGCTTACGCCTGGCAGGATACCCACGTGCTAGAGCTTCGTGGTCATCAGTTGCCCATGGCTTTAGGGGTGGCCCATGGGCGATTATCGGTGTTGCGTTGGGAGGAAAAAAGCTCTGCCTTTGTGCCCGTTCCCTTTCAAATTGATACCTACGGTGAGGCTGACCTAGTGTGGTTTGCTAGCACGGGGCTGCGCCGTGAGGCCGATGCCGAGCTAATGGCCCATGAAGATATGCTGCTCATGAAAGCGAACGATGGAGGAGGGCAGGCACCAGCGTCAGCACAATTGAAAGAAGGGAAGTTGCTAGGGGAAATTAAACTGCAACATAAAAACGATACCTATTATTTTTATTTGGCTAAAGATTCCCCATTGCGCAGCGATAAAACCTATGTGCAACATGATGTGGATAAAGGTATCACCCGCACGGCCAGTTACGCTTTGAGAGTGGATCCCGATAATGAATTAAATTGGCGTTATTTAACTCATAAAGCCTACGAGGGTGAAGGCTCTATTATTGATACCTTAAAAATGCGTATGTCTGCGGGCTTTATGAGCCGCCGTGCTCGCGTTACGTTAGATAACAACAATTTGCGCCCTAAGGTGACGGGCGTGAAGGTGGGCCCCATACGCTCGGTGATGCACTTAGAAACCCGTGTTGTTATTACCGGCATTAGTGTCATGAAGCTACAACTACAGGCGTTACGCTACCCAGATCACTACGAGGCTCATTCCCATGCGGTGATCCCCTCCTTGTACAAAGCCATGCTAAAGCAACCGGAAGTCACCGTAACCATTGATGGTAACGAACAATATGGCGCTCAGGTGCAAACTGCCCAAGGGGAAGGCTTGGTGGCCACTGTGACTGGTGAGCCCAGCGAAGCAGAAGCTACCTTAGTGGAAAAGGGCTTGAGTGCAGAAAATAGCTGGATTTTATTTGATTCTCGTAAAAACTTTTCCTTGCTCGCTTATTTGGATTTGCCTGAAAATTTAAAGGACACCCCCTTAGGCCTGGTGTTTGTGGATGACAAAGCGGCTGTGGATACCCCTGAACAGTATCCTGGACAATTGCCCAATTTAGGTTATGCATTGAAGGGGTGGCCACCAGAGAAGGAGTTGCGTTTTTCGGTGAAAATGTTTTTTGATGAAGCATTGCATACCAAGGATGTGGGCGCCTATGCACAGCATCGCACTCAAGCGCCTAAGGTTTCTGTGAGTGCATGGCCACATGATGAAGCTTAGCTTTGTGCAATCCACAGTGATGTGGGCCTTATATGCATTGGTGTGCGTATTGCTCGCCATCAGCTTTGCCTTTTTTATTTGGGGCTACTTTGATTACGGCTATGGGGTGTGGTATCAGGTCTTGGATATTCCCGAGCACCTGAACACCTATGCCGCACAAAATCAGCTTAAGCCGCAATTTCATACCCTAGATGCTGCCACTCACAAGCAGTTATTCAGTGATATTGTGAAAGCCGTACACGTTGATGTAGGACGTCTTGGTACTCTAAGTTACCACGCCCCCAATGGCCTTGAAATTCAATTGCTTCACCAGGCTGAAATTACACATTTAGAGGATGTGGCCCAGCTGTTTGACCAGCTGAAAAAGCTGGCATTGGGGCTTGCTTTATTGTGGTTGCCCTTGGCGTTTGGTGTATTGCGCTGTGGTTCCTTTCATTGGCGGCAAGGCTCTTTATTATTAGCGTTAGTGTTTTTGCCGGGTATTCTATGGCTTCTTGTTAAGGGGCCCACACAGGTGTTTTATCAACTGCATGAGTGGATTTTCCCGCCGGATAATCCTTGGTTTTTTTATTGGGAAGAATCCCATATGAGCGCCATGATGAAGGCGCCCTATTTATTTGGTGCCATTGCAGTGGAAATTACCTTGTTGGCCATGGTCCTCACCCCCTTGCTCCATGGGGTTGGTTTGTTTCTAGTGCGTGGCGTGGCACGGTAATTTATTAGGAGTGTTTTGTGTATCACCATAATGGGGGAAAAGCACTGTTTAGCTCGGCAGTGGATATTACTGAGCTTCTGCAATCCCCTGATTTGCATGAGCAATTATCCCTTCATAGTGAATCTCTGTGTGCCACACCTGAATATTGGTTACTTGCCTGCTGGCAGCAAGGGAAGGTGCAGTGGTTAGTGTTCAAGGATTTTGTATCCTTGGTGGCCGCCTGTGAGCAGTTATGTCAGCGAGAGGCCTTTACCGATATGCAAATTCAATTGCATGTGATGAAGGGTCGGCAAGCTGCAGGATTGTTGTTTACCCGCCATCCCGAACGGTTGGATTTAGCTTATCGTGTGCTTGAACTGGTTCCTTTTGAGCAAAGTAAAAACAAGCCAGAACGATGGGTGTTTGATGAGCAGGGCCGTTTTCATTATCAGCAAGGGGCGGTGGAATCCCCGCCGTTGCCCATATGGCCTTTTGTTAACGTAGCCTCAGAGCTAGAGGCTCAAGCCGAACAACCCCAGTGCATCCATTGGTGGCATGATGGTGAAACCCTGTTCGTACTCGCCCATGAGCCCATAACTGCGTTATCCACACAGCAAGAAGCCTGGGGGCAGGCCAATGACTTATGGCCTGGCGTGGTTTCACCCCTTTGGTACAGCTGTAGCGCTCGTTGGTTAAAAACCCATTTTTGGCGGCCCTTGGGTGCCCGTTTGGGGTGGAAGCACTTAGAAAATGTGGAACCCTATCGTCGGCAACAGGGCCATTTATACTTAAATGCGCAGTTTGCCCTGGCGCTAGGTGGTTTGCCTCATATGCATGCCTATTTGCCCCCTGATTGGCGTTTATTAGCGGATCTAGAAGCGAAAGTGAACCCCACTCCGTTATGGCGTTTACACTTAGGCTTATATGGTGTGCAACGCAAACTAGCTACACTCACTAAGCCCAAGGTAGCGCAGAGTAGCCTCTGGCAGAGATGGATGCATTTGGATCAATTAGGAGAACAATTGGCCAAGTGGCTGGGTGAATTGCACTATGTGTATGGTTTTGCTCAGTGGCCCTTTACTGCTGATATCTTCAGTGCCTTTGGTGCGGATCCAGCGTTACCTCGAGTCACAGAGGATGCTAAAGCCCTACAAAGCCTTGAGGCACAGGGTGGTGCAATACTACAAGCGCACTCAACAACACCTAAACTCCCCTTGTGGCCCTTGGCTAAGGGGGTTGCCTTGTACGAGGTGGCGCTTACCCTTTGGCACCAATTGGGCGAGGCCTTTCGTTCAGTGGCGGAACAGCTTGGGGCCTTACTGGCTGAACAAGGCCGTTTATTACATCCCGATGGCATTTATTTCCTGTATTTCGATGAGCTCTGGGAGCTTATCCACCAACAAGGCCGAGTGGATAGTGAACGCATGAGCAGGCGGCAACACCAGTATATGCAAGCGGCATTTCAATCGGTACCGCGCTGGCAGCTTGGCGGCTATGGGTATCAAGGTGGGGCATTAAATGAGCATAAGGCCCTTCGAATTAATGGGGTAACGCAAGTTTCTGGGCACCATCAGGGCCGAGCACTGCTTGTGAATAGCAGTTGGTGTTTGAACCAACCTGTGGCGGGGCAGGTGGTGGTGTTAGCGCATTATCACCCAGCATGGCTACCCTGGTTGGCATTGGCAGGAGCCATTGTATTTACCCAAGCGCAGGACAACTTGCAATGCTTAAGCGAAATGGCACAGGCGCAAAAGATACCCATGGTATTGGGGGTGGAAGATGCCATGGATTACTTCCATAACCAAGATATGCTCGAAGTACATGCAGAGGAAGAGGGAGCTTGGGTGGCCTTTGCTTAATAACCGTTGCCACCTATAAAAAAGCCGGCTTTGGCCGGCTTTTTTGTTTAAACAAGGTGAAGGCCTTAGCTCTCTTTTAAGGAGGCATTCACATCGATAATGGCTTGCTTGCCATCGCCAAATAACATGAGGGTATTATCCATGGCGAAGAGGGGGTTGGGCAGGCCAGCAAAACCGGGGCTTAAGGAGCGTTTTACTACCACCACGGTGCGAGCTTTATCCACGTTAAGGATGGGCATGCCGTAAATGGGGCTGCCTTTATCTTCGCGGGCCATGGGGTTCGTAACGTCGTTAGCTCCAATCACAATGGCCACATCGGTTTGCTCAAAGGTGGGGTTAATTTCATCCATATCTTTGAGCTTATCGTAGGAAACCTCAGCCTCTGCGAGTAAAACGTTCATATGTCCTGGCATACGACCTGCCACAGGGTGGATGGCGTATTCCACTTCTACACCATTGGCTTCAAGAGTATCGGCTAAATCACGCACCGCATGCTGTGCTTGTGCCATGGCCAAACCAAAACCAGGCACAATAACCACACGTTGTGCAGTTTCTAGGATCATGGCCACTTCCTCTGCAGAAGAGGATTTCACTTTGCCGGCGTACACTTCATCTTGGTCCACGGTGTCGCCGCCTTCCGCCATTACTCCAAAGAGCACATTGGTGAGGGAACGGTTCATGGCTTTACACATGATTTGGGTGAGGATTAGCCCCGAAGCGCCCACCAGGGCACCTGTGATAATCAGGGCGTTGTTATCCATGAGGAAACCTGCCGCCGCTGCTGCCACGCCTGAGTAGGAGTTAAGTAGGGCAATAACCACTGGCATGTCGGCGCCACCAATGGGCAGGACCAGTAATACCCCTAGGGCCGCTGTAATCAGCAACAGCATCCAGAAGTAACCGCTAGCAGCTGGGTTTTTCACTAAGAGGATAATAAAGAGGAAGGCCAAGGCCACCAGCACCACGTTGGCTTGCTTCATGCCGGGGAAGCTCATGGGCTTTCCATCAATGAGCTCCTGCAGCTTAGCAAAAGCCACAAAAGAACCGGTGAGTGTCACAGCACCCACCATGGTGGTAATACCCAGGGCCGACATCACCACAGAACCCTGGGTGAGGCTATTGCCCATAAAGTATTCAGCTGCTGCAATGGAAACGGAGGAACCGCCTCCAAAGCCGTTCAGTGCGGCTACTAATTGAGGCATGGCGGTCATCTCAATGCGTTTGGCTAGAGTGATACCAATGCCGGCACCAATAAGGCCACCAAGGATAATAAGCTTATAGCTAATAATATCCTTGTGTAGCAGGGTAAGCACCACAGCAATAAGCATGCCGGTGGCAGCAAGCTTGTTACCACGTACAGCTGTGCGTGGCTTAGTGAGGCTTTTAATGCCAAGTACAAATAAAACAGCGGCTACAAGATAACCTAAATCAATCAGTTGCGAAGTATCCATGAATTATTTCCTTTTAAACATGGCAAGCATGCGGTTCGTTACCATAAAGCCACCCACGGCGTTAATGGTGGCTAAAATCACCGCAATAAAGCCGAAAAAGGACACCAAGGCACCGCTGCCGCTCCCAGCGGCAATAAGTGCACCCACAATGGTAATACCGGAGATGGCATTAGTGCCCGACATCAAGGGGGTGTGAAGGGTGGGTGGCACTTTGGTAATGAGCTCCACGCCCAAAAATACCGCTAAAACAAATACGGAAAGTTGCGCAATAATATCCATTATTAGGCTTCCTTTTCATGGTTATCGTCTTGTGACGCCAACCCTAAGCGTTCACGTAAGCGCGTGTTTACCACTTGTCCCTCGTGGGCCACAACGGTTTCACGCACAATTTCATCCTCAAAATCCAACTGCAGTTCACCTTCCTCAGTGAGTAATAACTTGAGGAGGTTCTCCATGTTTTTGCCGAACATTTGGCTGGCATGGTAAGGCAGGGTGGAGGGCACATTTTCAGGGCCGATAATGGTGACATCATGGGCCACTATGGTGTTTCCTTGTTGGGTGAGTTCACAGTTACCACCACGCTCAGCGGCAAGGTCCACAATCACAGAACCGGGTTTCATGGCTTTTACCATGTCTTCCGTAACCAAAATAGGGGATTTGGCGCCAGGAATAGCAGCGGTGGTAATCACCACATCCATGGAGGCCACCACCTCTTGCATGGCAGCACGTTGTTGCGCGAGGAATTCATCGGATTGTTCTTGCGCATAGCCACCTTGGCCTTCTGCAGCGCTAGTATCGATATTTAATTCCACTGGTTTGGCGCCCACAGAAATAATTTGTTCGCGAGCAGCTTCACGCACGTCATAGGCTTCCACCACGGCGCCTAAGCGCTTTGCCGTAGCACAGGCTTGTAAGCCTGCCACACCTGCACCCATAACCAATACACGGGCTGCATTTAGCGTGCCTGCGGCGGTCATGTTCATGGGAAACATGCGAGGTGAAGCATTAGCAGCTAAAAGCACAGCTTTATAGCCCGCTAACATGCCCATGGATGATAATACATCCATGGCCTGTGCACGGGTAATGCGGGGGATGAGCTCTAGGGCTAATCCGGTGATCTTTTGCTGCGCCAGTTGTTGGGCAAAGGCAGGGTTAGCAAGGGGATAGATCGGAAGAGCGTCGTGTAGGGAAAGAGTGTAGATCTCGGTG
>CALEAR010000312.1 GCA_937943665.1 uncultured Alcanivoracaceae bacterium | reverse complement strand
CGCGTGGCCAATATTTTAAAGGTGACCTCCGGCTCTACCCCGGAAGTGGCCGAAAAAGTGGATAAGCTTTACAAAGGCATTATTACCGCCGGCACCTACAAAGCCAGCAGCATTCGCGTGGCCGAAGCGGCAAAAGTTATTGAAAACACCCAACGAGATGTGAACATCGCCCTTATTAATGAGCTGGCCATTATTTTTAACAAACTTGGCATTGATACCGAGGAAGTGCTAAAAGCCGCCGGCACCAAGTGGAACTTTTTACCTTTTCGCCCTGGGCTGGTGGGCGGCCACTGCATAGGCGTGGACCCTTATTACCTTACCCACAAAGCGCAAAGCATTGGCCACCACCCAGAAATTGTATTGGCCGGCCGCCGCTTAAACGATGGCATGGGCGAATATGTGGCCAGCGAGCTTGTGAAGGCCATGCTTAAAAAAGGCATAAAGGTGCATGGTGGCCACGTATTGGTAATGGGGCTTACCTTTAAAGAAAACTGCCCTGATACCCGCAACACCCGCGTGGTGGATGTGATTGCTGAGTTAGAAGAATACGGCGTGAACGTGCATGTGTACGACCCTTGGGCTTGCCCACAGGAGGCACAGGCAGCTTATGGCATTGAGCTGATTACCGAGCACGAGGAGATTCCCACAGGCCATTACGATGGCATTTTACTGGCCGTGGCACACGAACAGTTTAAAACCTTAGGGGCGGAAGCCATTCGTGCTTGGGGCAAGCAACCCCACGTGCTATACGATTTAAAATATTTACTGCCCGCCCATGCCACAGATATTAGGTTATAACCCATGACACAAAACACATTACAAAAGGCACTAAGCCAACAGCACACTTGGTTAATTACAGGGGTGGCTGGGTTTATTGGCTCCAACTTATTAGAAACGTTATTACTGCATAACCAAAAGGTGGTGGGGCTCGATAACTTTGCCACGGGGCACCAGCACAACCTGGATGAAGTGCAAGGCCTAGTAACACCAGAACAATGGCAAAACTTTACATTTATTGAAGGCGATATACGCCACCTAGAGCACTGCCAACAAGCCTGCGAATGCGTGGATTACGTGCTACACCAAGCGGCTCTAGGCTCGGTACCACGTTCCATAGATGACCCAATAACCACCAACAGTGCCAACATTACTGGCTTTTTAAACATGCTAGTGGCCGCGCGCGATGCCAGGGTAAAAAGCTTCACCTATGCGGCCAGCAGCTCCACCTACGGCGACCATCCGGCGCTCCCC
>CALEAR010000311.1 GCA_937943665.1 uncultured Alcanivoracaceae bacterium | reverse complement strand
AATGGATCATCATCACGGCGGGAACGATCCCCAGGGCGATACAACCTATGCCCATGGGCGTTCATGTGCATGAGATCAAAGCTTAATGGGTCCTGCGGGCGGGGGTATTCACCATCATTCATACCTAGCAAACATACATGCTCAAAGGGAATGCTGCGCATGGGCATGAGGGTACAAAAGTTAATACTCCCCACCAAAAAGCGTTGGGTTGGCCCCTCAGCGCTGAGCACCTCATCAAAGGGAGTGCGAGCGGCCACCAAAGGCATAGGTTCCCTTAGGCCTGCGTCTTCACAGGCTTGGCACCAAAGCCCCAATTGCTCACGCAAGCGCGCACTTAATGTTAGCTCTTGATTATCCTCTGGCAAGAAAAAGGCATCTAACAGGCTTGCTAACACTGCCTCCCAAGTTTGAGCACTGTGCTCTTGCTGTAGCAGCTGCCAATACCGTTGTAGCTGCGCCAATAAGTGGGCGAGCTCACCCGCCAAGCGCGCATCTAGCCCTGCCACCTCATCGTAGGGGGCTATGCCTTGCCATAAGGTGGACCCCCCCACCAAATACCCCGCCAACATACGACGCAAGCCAAACAACCAGGTATTTTCATCAAAGCCCGGCACGCCAAGGGCACTGCGTTGTTGTGCATCCAACCCCCAACGCACACCCGCCCCTTGCACCCAACGTTCGATTAAGGTGACATCCGCCGGCGTGAGATTAAAACGCCGTTGCAAAGCCGGCACGTTCAATAAATCCAACACTTCTGCGCTGGTAAAGCGTGAATGAGGTAGCGCTAACACTATTTCTAAGCCCTGAGCCATGGAGGAAGTGGCCCCTAAGCTTCTATCCCCAATAGTAAAAGGCAAGTAGCGAGGATCCTCGCGGTTAATGCCCCCAAATACCGCTTCAATATAAGGCGCATATTGCTCAATTTGCGGCACCATCACCACCACCTGCCGTGGGGCTAAGGTTTCATCCTGGTTGAAGAGGTGTAATAAATGATCTTGCAGCACCTCGAGCTCACGCTGTATGCCATGGGTAATGGCAAAACGAAGGGAGTTATCCTCCGTCTTTAAAGTGCGTGGTGTGTCGCTTGGGGGAATCAAATCCAAAATATCCTGCTGAATATGAGCCAAAACAGTGCTCGGTTGCAGGGGGCTAAACACATCCACTTGGCTGTTTTCAAACAGGTGCTGATAACTTTCTGGATGATCATGACGATACAGAAGGCCAATGAAATCACGCCCCTGCTTTCCCCAAGCTGCCAACAAAGGATGAGTGCGCTGCGTGTGTGGCTCAAACAAATCGCCAGTGCCTTCCAAGGGCCTATGGCGTTTACGGGCAGTAAGCTCTTGCTGCAATAAATGCTTATCTTCCACCAAATCCGCCCAGTAATGTTGGCACGGGTTATGCACAAACAGCACCACTTGGCTGTGCTGGGATAAAATAGCAAGAGCTTCTAGCACCTGCTGTGGTAATGCACTCACCCCAAACACCAACACCCGCGGCGGCAAAGCACCCACCCAATGCCCTTCTTGTAGTTTAGCCATGGCTTCTTCATGAATAAGGGCACGGCTTAAGTCACGCTCTTGGGGCGCCATAGAATCTAACAAAGCACGCCATAGGGCGGGCTGCCAGGCTTGTTCCTCAGGCACAGGCAAGCTTTGCTCTTGGTTGTAAGCAAGGCGTAATATATCTTCCTTCGCTGCCCAATCCTTTAACCAATCGGCGCGATACATTTGGTAGGCATCAAATAAATCTGCCAGCTGCTTTGCAAGCTGCAACCGTTTACGAGCCTTTAACTCTCCCTCCCCCTCTAAAAACTGTTGCAAAGGCGCAAAAACTGGATCGGTGCATTGGGGCAGCAGCTGATAAAAACGCCATTGCAAACGCTCCTTTTCAAAGGGCGAATGTAAAGGCACCTTCTCCTCCCCTAGCACTAAGCGATACAAATGCCAAAGGAAGGTGGCGGGCATTTTACCCTCCAAGGAAGCGCTAATACCCAATTGCGGATGCTGCGCTAATTGCAAATTCAGCCAATCCGCCATGCCAAGGGATTGAATAAGCGCTGTTTCTGGTACCAAGGGTGGCAAAGGGTAACGCACCACGAATTCAGCCAGTAAATCCACTAGCTGCTCCATGCGGTTACTATGCAGCACCATAAAACCAGATGTTGAAGAAGACTGACTCATAACATTGCCACGCTAGCAGTAAAGAAGAAAAGCTTAAGATCAAACAGCGACAATCCCTGTCGCGGCAAATTATTGTTGTATTCTTGCCAGAGCTTCATCTAATGCCTCTGGTGCTAATTTATGCTCTTCATAACCACGCTGAATATGGCCTAAATATTCCGCGGTGGGGGCTTGCTCTTGGCACATTTCCTCTGGGTGAGCTATATAAAGCTGTGCCATCAGTGGCGGAGCATTGTGCCGCTGTACTGGCAAAACCAAGCGCAGATAACCCGCCTCGTAGGGATCTAGCGCCACTAGCTGCTGTGCGGTTAAGGCATAGGCCACACCGGGGCACTGCCCTTGCCCTGTAAAGCGCACATTGGCATAAACATTAGGGGCTTCGCCGCTTTTATTAAAAACAAGTTCATAGCCAGGCAAATATGCCACTTCCTGTTGCGGCCATGGGCCCACACGCTGTGCTAAACGGGCCGTGGAAAGGTTGGAGCCAAAGGCTAGCATCCAATAGCGTTCGGGCTGTGCGCTTTCTAAACGATACCGGCGGTAATCCTCCACCTGTATTTTTTGTGCTGCTGCCACTGTGCCATTGTAAACGTAACACTCTGCCTTCACCGTTTGGCCATCTTTGAGCATTCGCACCGGAATGCGTTGGCGCACATAAAGGGAAGCCTCTGGCTGCGAAGGCCGATAGGCTTCCACCTCATCTAAAACAGAGAGTGTTTGGGCATCCACCTCATAAAGCTCGCCTACCACCTCATCCTCCCCTGGGATTAAGGCGGGATATTCGCCCACGTCATAAAGGGAGACATTTGCTGCCAACGCCAAACCTAAAGGGCGGGCCTTGGCAAGCAACTCATGGCGTTCTAGGCCCTGCAGTAAGGTGCCATATACAAAAACCACCGTCATTTAATCGATTCTCACGCTGTAATCACGTTGATCGAGCAAATCAATACCACATTGGAAATCGCTCACCCAATCCAAGAAGGTATTGATCATCTTTTCCCCTTTAAACATGCGTCCGTGTTGGGGCACTATCATTTCCACATCCATTTGACGCACCATATTAGCCCATAAGCGCATCACCTTATTACTCACCATATAACGGCGGTGAAAGCCCTCCATATGGGGGATATGGGCATCAAAATCTTCCACCGGGGCAGCATCTTCCACCAAGGAGGCGCCCATATCTCCTGTGAAGAGAATTTTACTTCTTGGGTCATAGAGCTGGAAGTTACCCACGGAATGCAAAAAGTGAGCGGGCACCGCCACTAAACGAGAATCCCCAAAACGGAAGCTGCCACCCCTATCCTCAATGGGCACCACACGCTCAAAGGTATTAATGCCATGGGTGCTACTGAGGTAACCTGCGGTTAAGTGAGGCAAGAATCGTGCCCACAATTTTGAGGTTAGTACTTTGGCATTGGTATGTAATAACCACTTATCCAATGCTGCTATCACATCTGGATCTTGGTGGCTTGAAAAAATATATTTCAGCTGTTTGAGATCCACATGGCGTGAAAGCTCTAAAGATAATGGGGTGTAAGTGAGATCCCCACCCGGATCTAGCAAAATAGAGTCATTACCATTAAGAATTAAAAACTGGTTAGCCTGCACCCCCTCCCCTGTCACAATGTCATCAAAAAGCAGGCACTTATGGGTGCCGTCGTTGTACAACTCTATGGGTTCACGACGCATGTATATCTCCCGTTATTGATGAATTAGGCTATGATGCCCTACCACAAGCTTTGTGCAAACCAAAACACCTCCAAACCGTTGGTTTATTAAACAATTGCACCTACAAACGTTATTATTAACCGCTTTTATCCATCATCAGTGATCACTATGGGGGAGTTCATGTCATCAGTGTCTAAAACATCTGCCAATGATACGCTTTTGCGTCAGCATCTTTTGTTACAGCTTGTTCCAGAGGCACCGCGTTTTATTAGCACCTCCACCCTACAAGAGAAACTGGCTGAACGTGGTTTCCCCATTTCCCTACGCACAGTGCAGCGAGATCTGAATCACCTTTCCACTTTATTTCCCTTGGTGGCTGAAAAACATGGGCAGCGCAATGTGTGGTTTTTTATAGAAGGCGGCGCTCCTTTGTTACGGGAATTAGATCCTCCCACCGCCCTTGCGTTATCGCTAGCGGAAAAACATTTACGCCAGGTATTACCCCAAATAGTGGTGGATGTGATGGCGCCCGAATTTAGGCAAGCGGAACAATTTTTAAGCCAGCTAAAAGAGCATCAATATGCGCACTGGTGGCGCCGGGTGCGCTCCTTACCCAATCACAAAACCCTTAAACCCGCCCCTATTTCCGTGGATATTTGGGAGGCCGTATCCGCCGCCCTGCTGGAAAACAAACAACTTAAAGTACGCTATCTCAGCCGCGGCCAAACCCAACCTCGCGACAGAGTATTACACCCTGCTGGGTTAGTTTCGCGGGATACAGTGAGTTATTTAATCGCCCAAGTGGATGGGTATGAGGATTTCCGACAATTTGCCCTGCACCGTATGCAATTAGCCCACTGCTTAGATGAACCAGCCCTCCTCACTAAGAAGTTTGATATTGATGATTATATTCATCAGGAATTAAACAGTTGCCACCCCATTGCTCCAGTGAGGCTAAAGGCTTTAGTGACTGCTGATATGGCATGGACCCTCAGGGAAACCCCCCTATCGGAAGATCAGCAACTCACCGCCACTGAGGATGATGAGTGGTTTGAATTACAAGCCACTGTGCCCGATGATAAGGAAACCTTTTGGTGGGTATTTGGTTTGGGCGAACATATGATTGTGCAGCAGCCTAAAAATTGGCGTACCAATATTATTGAGCGTCATAAACAGGCATTAGCGCAATATGAATAAAAAAGGCTTGGTATAAAACCAAGCCTTGGCCAACACAAGGGAGAGAGATGTGCTGGTGTAAAAAAGCGGGCTGTTAAAAGGAGGAACCCAAGTTTGCACTTATGGTACAACCCGCTAAAAACTGTTGTTATTCACCTGCTTTCATTTCAGGCACATTGGTGGATTTCTTTTTGCTGTCGTTATAAATAAACGCGGCAAAGCCAACTAAAAACAGCACACACAACCCCACTGTTGCGACACCTGCAAAAACCACTTCGTCCATAAACATAGTCATTACCTCATGTGTTTGAGTTACTGCTCAACTTCAAAAGTAGCAATACAAACCTCATGGGTATTGATTCGCATCAACAAACAATGGGGTATTTTTGTTATTTGAAAAAACCTTGTTTTAAATCAAGTTTACGTTATCTAAATAATTGTCCTAAAAATAAATTTACGGAGGTATCTCCCCCTTCATTCATGCCCACAGAAAGATAAGCAGGCCCTAAAAAGGTTTTAGCACCTAAAAATATACTGCCCGCCGTAATCCCCTCTTTCCATGTCATATCACTGGCTTTATCCCACACGTTACCTTTTTCAATGGAAAACCCAGCATAAAAAGGCACCGCCGCTGGCAGCAAAGATTGCTCGCCTAAACGGGCAAACATCACAGCGCGCACTAGTGCTCTGTGCTGACCCCAACGGCTATTGGGTGGCGTACCCGATAAGGCCAAGAAACCACCAATGGGCTGCACTGTGGCAAAATCTCGGTGGTTACTATCGCTAACAGAAATATCTCCCTCTAACACCATGGTGTAGCGGCGCCAGGTGCGCGCAAAGGTGGCATCCGCCTTCTGGCGCTGAAAGTTACGCTCCGCATAAAGGCTTTTACGGTGCCACTGCCATTCTAGCTGCCAACGGGTACCATGCTTGGGAAAGGCTAAATCATCCAAGGTATCCCAACCCACACTGGCCGAATAGTAACCATCATCATAACCACGCACATCATCACCGAGATCACCGAGTTTTTGCCCCGATACAAAATCAATATCACCCCGCTGGCGCACCACGCCTAAACGCACCTCCCCTCGTTGACGATAAATTTGACGTCCAATGGAAAGGCCGCCCTGCCGCTCGGTGCGGCGATATCGTGCCATGGCCTGGGATTGCACCCCTGTATCGTATAGATCCATCAGTTCTGCGCGGTACAGCAGCTGTGGCTCAATAAAAAAGTTCATTTGGGCATCGAGGGGTTGCACAAATCGCGCCTCCACCCGCGGCCGAGTGCCAATATCCCCGCGCAAAAAGGCGGTGCCGCCCCATTTGTTCAGCCCCACGGTACGCATACTTGCACCGAGCCCATATTCACCATTACCTTTAAAATCATCACTGACACTCATGCCCAAACGAAAAAAGCTAGTGGCGCCCTTGCGCTGCTCAATATCTAACACTAGCCCCGTTTCTCCATCGCGCTCTTCCACGTGGTAGCGGATCATGTGGAAGTGATCTAGCCCATACATAGCGGAGATATCCTCGTGGAGCTGTTGCGTATCCAAGGGCCCACCTAAAGGCTGACGCAAACGGTTGCGCAACACCCGCTTACGCACAATGCCATCGGTTTCAATCTCAATAAAATTCACCACAGGCATTGTTGCCTCGGTATCCTTAGCAAGTTGTTTTGCCTTAGGTTCAACAGGAAATTGTTGCCAATATGAATGATTGCTAAGCGCCTCCACTGCCGCCTTGTACCCTGCACTGATCGCTTCATCCACAGCATCAAAACTGGTATTGGCAATTTCATGGAGCTCTGGGGTGATCACCACATCTTGAGGACCCGCTAGTGCTGCCTGCTCCTCCGTGTTGCCGCGCACCATCAAGCCACTAAGTTGATCCATCACATCCACTAGGTTTTTAATGTTCTCGGCATCTTTTAAGGGCGAACCCACATCCACCACAATGAGGCGGTCAAAACCTATGTCTTGCAGAACAGACACAGGCATATTGTTGGCAATACCGCCATCCACCAGCAATTTATCTTCCCATTCCACCGGCTCCATTAACCCAGGAATGGACATGCTCGCTCGCACCGCATTGCTCAACCTTCCCTTATCAAGCACCACCTGATCCCCTGTGACTAAATCCGCCGCCACCGCACGATAGGGAATGGGTAAATCATCAAAATGCTCTACCCCCTCATAGGGCACAAACAAACTGTCTAGAATCTGGCTAAGGTGTAACCCCTGCAAAATACCCCGTGGCACCACCACGCGCCCTTGGTTAATGCTAATGCGATAATCTGCTGCTAATCCTGAATCTAGCTGCCGAAAAATATAAGGAGTATTAATGCGCGGTGTTTTATCATTAAAGGCGTAGGCCCAATCCGTGGTTCTGGCCACTTGTTCCACCCCATCAGCATCGCGCCCTGCCGCATAAAGCGCGCCCACGATGGCACCCATGCTAGTCCCCACCACGGCATCCACTTTAATATTGCGCTCTTCCAAAGCATGCAAAACTCCCACATGGGCCAAACCGCGTGCGCCACCACCGCTAAGCACTAATCCCACGCGTTCAGTGGAAGATTGAGCCATGGCAGAGAAACTCAACAACAATCCCATGCATAATAATGCGCTTAATAACCAAGGGGTCACATGCGTTTGCAAGGGAGAATAGGTACAATTCTTCAGCTGTTTGTTCATAGGGATTTACTTATGTTTCGTTATCTTTTCATCTTGGTGGCGTTAGTACATTTACTCAGTTGCCAATCCCAAGTGGAATCCAATGCCGCTGTGAGTGAACGGGCTTTTTGGAGCATTCCCCCCAGTGAAGCACAGGTGGATCAGTGGCAAGCTCCTGAATCCCTTGGGCAATTCACCTTAGTGGGTGATGTGGCTAACGCTGAGCAACAAAGACGCATTCTATACTATGAGAATGAAGAAAAGGTGGCTTTAGAGGTAAAACTGTATCCCATTCCTGGGGGCTGGGAAGATATGCCCCCTCGCCGCGCCATTGGCGGGCATCAAATTTACCAACAACAGCAGTATGAATTACGGGCGTTGCGTGAAGGTGGCCAAGGCCCTCATTGGGATGAAGAAACCACCTTAGAGTGGCAATCTCTGCCGCATCCTGTGGTGCAACGTACCTACACCCACAGGGACCCTCAGACCACATGGCAACAAGGGCTATGGGTGACCCTACTTCCGCCCTTATTTGTAACGCTACGTCATCTTTGCCAATTTGAAACGGGGATTTGTGAAATTTCTGAA
>CALEAR010000310.1 GCA_937943665.1 uncultured Alcanivoracaceae bacterium | reverse complement strand
CACTCCAAGCTGTGCCTTCACCTCGTAGGTTTTACCGGCGTCCAATAAAAACTGGCTAAATTTGGTGGCTTCACCAAAGCAAAGGGGCAACATGCCCGTGGCCAAAGGATCCAAACTTCCAGTGTGGCCAGCTTTTGCGCCTGCTAATAAACGTTTTGCGGTTTGCAGGGCGCCATTACTGGTGAACCCTGCGGATTTGTTTAACAGTAAAATACCGTTGATATCACGACCCCGTGCGCGACGTCTGGCCATTTATACCTGCTCCTATTGAGGCAAATTCTCGAGGTTACTCTTCCTCATCACCACGCAATGCTTTATCCCGTGCTCGCGCCTCGCGAATAAGCTCTTCCATACGGCTAGCCTCTTCCGGGAGATGATCATAATGAAAACGCAAACGCGGCGTGGTGCGAGTGTTGAGGTCTTTGGCAATGCAGCTGCGCAAAAAGCCCGCTGCATTGTTGAGGATATCTTGAGATTCTAGGCTGCGCGCAGGCTCCTCTTCCCCTAATAGGGTGAAGTACACATCTGCCCAGCCGAGATCACGGGTTACCCGCACCTCTTGGATGGTAACCATCCCAAGGCGCGGATCCTTCACCTCGCGGCGAACTAATTCCGATAATTCACGTTGGAGGTAATCTCCAATTCTATCGGTGCGTTTAAAGCCCTGTGGGCGGCGATGTCGGCTCATACTATAGGGACCTTGCGATTTCTTTCACTTCGAACACTTCGATTTTATCGCCCGCTTTCACATCGTTGTAGCTCTTCACAGCCAAGCCACACTCCAAGCCACTGCGTACTTCGTTCACGTCATCTTTAAAGCGACGCAAGGACTCAAGCTGGCCTTCGAAGATCACCACATCATCACGCAATACGCGGATGGGCAAGTTACGACGTAAGGTACCTTCAATCACCATACAACCTGCCACAGCGCCAAACTTGGAGGAGCGGAACACATCACGCACTTCCGCCACACCCACAATTTCTTCACGGCGTTCGGGCTCAAGCAAGCCGCTGAGGGCCTTCTTCACATCATCAATGAGCTCATAGATGACGCTGTAGTAACGCAAATCAATGCCCTCACGCTCACACAAGCGACGGGCTGAAGCATCGGCACGTACGTTAAAGCCTAGCAGAACACCGCAGGAGGTAATGGCGAGGTTTACGTCGGATTCGTTAATGGCTCCCACACCACCGGAAACAATGTTCACCTTTACTTCATCGGTGTTGAGATCCGTGAGCGAGCTCACCAGAGCCTCTAAGGTACCGCGCACGTCGGTTTTCAGAATAATATTCACCACACGGATATCGCTTTGGCCCATGGTCTCGAAGAGGTTTTCGAGCTTGGAGCTTTGTGCACGCTGCAGCTTTAATTCACGCTCGCGTTCCTGACGGAACTGTGCCACTTCACGAGCCTTACGCTCATCGGGCAATACCAAGAAAGGCTCACCGGATTCTGGCGCTCCATCCAACCCAAGGATTTCCACTGGAATAGAAGGACCCGCCTCTTCAATGGGCTGACCGTTTTCATCTAACATGGCACGGTTACGACCAAAGTGAGCCCCCACTAACATGGTATCACCAATGCGCAAGCGCCCTTCCTGTACCAAGATAGAGGTCACAGGGCCACGGCCACGATCCACGCGAGATTCAATCACTATGCCTCGGGCAGGACCTTCAGCCGCGGCTTTCAATTCAAGAATTTCTGCCTGCAAGAGAATGTTCTCTAGTAGGTCATCCACTCCCTCACCGGTCTTCGCAGAGAGGTATACAAACTGGTAATCACCACCCCACTCTTCAGAAATCACACCGATTTGGGAAAGCTCGTTGCGCACGCGATCTGGATTCGCCTCGGGCTTATCCATTTTATTCACCGCAATGATAATGGGCACCTCTGCAGCTTTCGCGTGGTTAATAGCCTCCTCGGTTTGCGGCATAACGCCGTCATCCGCTGCCACCACAATCACCACAATATCCGTGGCTTGCGCACCGCGGGCACGCATGGCCGCAAAGGCAGCGTGGCCTGGGGTATCGAGGAAACTGATCATGCCCTTATCGGTTTCTACGTGGTATGCACCAATGTGCTGAGTAATACCACCGGCTTCGCCCGCAGCCACAGAGGCACGGCGAATGTAATCCAATAGGGAGGTTTTACCGTGGTCCACGTGACCCATAATGGTTACCACAGGGGCACGAGGGGTAGGCTCCACATCGTATTGAATAAGGTTGGCGAGATCATCCTCATAGGCCGCCTCTTGGGTTTTGGCCGCCACAGGTTTGTGGCCCATTTCTTCCACCACCAACATGGCGGTATCTTGGTCGAGGGATTGGTTCACCGTGGCCATTTCACCTAATTTCATTAGGGTGCGAATAACCTCGGTGGCCTTCACGTTCATACGTTGGGCCAGATCACCCACGGTAATGGTTTCGGGAACTTCCACATCATAAACCATTTTCCCGGTGGTGCTCTTAAATCCGTGTTATTTGTTCAGCGTGTTACGCATCTGGCCGTGGGCCACATTGCCACCACGGCGGCGCTTACGACGACGAGAACTACGTTCTTCATCTTGGAAGCTGGCTTCAATGGCTTGATTAACAATATCGGAGCCCTTCTTCGCTTTAGGCTCTTTCTTGCCAGCCTTCTTCTCTTCTTTCTTGCGCTTTTCTAGCTCTTCCGCTAGGCG
>CALEAR010000309.1 GCA_937943665.1 uncultured Alcanivoracaceae bacterium | reverse complement strand
ACCTTAGCTATCCCTAAAAGTTTGCACTAAGTATGGCCACCTATGTTGTGGGAGATCTGCAAGGGTGCTTCAGCGCCCTGCAGCAACTACTAGCACGTATCGCTTTCAACCCCGAACAAGATACCTTAATTTTCGCTGGCGATTTAGTGAGCCGCGGGGAAGATTCCCTTAGCACCCTACGGCTATTGCACAGGCTCGGCTCGGCTGTTCAAGCGGTACTTGGCAACCATGATTTGCATTTATTGGCATTGGCCCATGGTGTGGCTCAGCCTAAAGCCAAGGAAAAGGATTTAGAAGCTATCCTCACCGCTCCCGATGGGCCTGAGCTGCTTTCTTGGCTGCAAAGCTTTCCTTTGGTGAAATATTTACCTCACCACAACACAGTGATCACCCATGCAGGCTGGCACCCTTTTTGGAGCCTGAAGGCGTTATTGGCTCACGGTGAGGAGGTGACCCAAGTACTACAGGGGCCCAAGGCTGGTGCCTTCTTTCATCATATGTATGGCAATGAGCCTGCCCAATGGCAGCCTACTCTCACAGGTATGGCGCGCTTACGTTTTATCACCAATGCTTTCACACGTATGCGTTTTCTCACCGCCACGGGCGCCTTAAACCTCACCGTTAAAGGACCACCTCATGAAGCACCAGAGGAGCTCATTCCTTGGTTCAAGTATCCTAGCCATCACCGGCATCATAGGAGAGTGCTTTTTGGCCATTGGGCGGCCTTAGAGGGGAGAACCGATGTTGCCCAGGTGGAAGCCCTAGACACAGGTTGCGTGTGGGGAGGATGCCTTACCGCCCTATGCCTGGAAACACAGCAGCGTTTTCAGGTGTCATGCGCATAAAAAAGCCCCTTACGCTGAAGGGGCTTTTTCATCGGGCTAGGTGGTTACTCGAAGGTTCGAGGTTTTAACACATCAGGCTTCAAGAAGGGCTTTTCACCTGTATTGCTGTGCTCACCCAACACTTTACCATTAACGGTTTTGCCGTACATGGTGTGTTTATGAACGTTTAGGTACTTCTCGCGCGTGTGTTTTGCGCTCTTTTCAAAGCGTGGATCCTGCGGGCGCTCATGGGAGTTCATGAACATGGCTAAATCCCATGCTTCCTGATCCGATAAGCTACCAGGCTGCCCTAATGGCATATTGTGCTTAATAAAGCCTGCGGCAGTGTTCAAGCGCACCAAGCCTGCACCCCAGTTAAAGGAGTTATCGCCCCATAAGGGTGGGAATTGTACCTTGCCATCCACCTTGCGCCCTTGGCCATCTTCACCATGGCAAATGGCGCAGTTTTCCGCATAGAGCTTTTCACCACGCTCATAACTTGGCTCTTTCTCAGGCTCAGGCAAGCTGCCATAGCCACGGCCGGCAATATCGTAATCATAAATCTTTGCCCCTGTGGCCAACCAGTGGTGATAGGTAACCAAAGCCACCATGTCATCACTGCCGTACTCAGGAGGCGTACCGTTCATGGAGAAGCTAAAGCAACCAGCAATACGCTCTTCAATGTTGTTCACGTGATCATTCTTACCACGGTAATCGGGCAAGGTGGTTACCGCAGGCCATACAGGCCCTGAGAAAGGCATGCGCCCTTCACCCATATGACAACTGCTGCAGTTCATATCATTAAACACGTTCTTGCCACGTAATTGCTGGGTATTTGTGAATAAATCGTATCCACGACGAATCACGCGCTTGAGCTCAGGATGTATGCTTTCATCGGCCTCCAGATCCTCCATAGTGGGCGCTTTATGTACATAGTGCCCTTCAGGTGCATCGGGTAGGTTAACTGGCACTTTGGTTTCCGCATGTGCGAGGCCAACAAAACCTAATAAAAAGGCTGAAACTGTTATTAACTTTTTCATGGGGCCTCCCTGTTAGTGCGCAGGTTGTGCTGCAAGGTAAGCAGCCACTGCTTGGATATCTTCATCGGATAAGCGCTCCGCCACCGCTAACATAAGGTTTTGCGGATCATTGGCTCTATCCCCTTTCTGCCACGCTTGTAGCTCACCCACAATGTAGCTAGCATGCTGCCCTGCTAACGCTGGGAATGTTGTGCCCACCCCTTGGTTTTCGGCACCATGGCAGCTTCGGCAAGAGGGAACGTATTTATCCCAATCACCACGTAGCGCCAATTGTTCACCACGTTTTATCAAGGCTTCATCGGCGTCTTCGGGTGCCTCCACCTCTGCCGTTTGGCTACTGTAATACGCCGCCACATTTTCCATCATTTCATCATCAAGCATATTCACGAAGGGGGCCATCACAGGGCTTTTGCGGCTTCCCTCTTTGAAATCTTTTAATTGCTTAACGATGTATTCCTTCGGCAAAATATCAAGACGTGGGAACTTACCCTGAGCCTGTCCTGCACCATCCATGCCATGACAGGTAACACAGGTTTGTGCCACCTCTTTACCCTTTTCCACATCAGCACTGAAGGCCACTGCTGGGCTCAGGCATAGCAGAGCCCCCATGACTAGCCCCCAGCGGCTGCGCTTACGAACGTTCATTCTTTGCTCCTACTAGTAATAGGCTTATGTTTGTTATTTCGGCTGCAGCATAAACATGCTTGCAAGTATGCACATCAACATATCATCTAAGCATAAAAATATACAATAAAGTAATAAAGCTAATGCCATTAACTTTATCTATGATGCTGTGTTTTATGCTGATTTCATTGTGTTAACGTTAAGCCATTCCGCTTTATTCGTGCTAGCCTAGGGGCACCCATAACAACATAAAAGGTGGAAACATGACTGCTATTATCACCTGTCTCGATGATTCCACAGTGGCAAATGGCGTTATCAATAGCGCCCTCTGGGCGAGTAAGCAATTACAACAGCCTGTTAAACTACTTCATGTTTTAGATAAAAAACGGTTTCCGCAGGCACCTTCTGCATCCCCCTCTGATGCCATGGCACGCTTAGATGCTGAGCGTGCGCAACTGGCTTGGGCACAAGGCAAGGCTCTCTTAGAACAAGCCCAAACCCAGCTACAACAACAAAACATAAACTGTGAAATTCTATTACGCCATGGCCGCCTGCCCCAATGCGTGGAAGTGCTAGCCACAAGCGCCCCCTTAGTGGTGCTAGGCAAACGAGGAAAAGATAGCCAACCAGGGCAGTTCATTGGCAGCCAATTAGAAAACGTAATCCGCACCTTACAAAATGCGGTACTGGTGGCCACTGAAGATTTTACTCCACCCAAAAAAGCCTTAGTGGCTTATGATAACAGCCCCACGGCCCACAAAATTATTCATTACCTGGCCTCAAGCAAGCTGCTTCGTGGCTGCGAATTGCATTTATTAATGGTGGGACAAGCTTCCGGTGATAATGCCATGGCCTTAAACCAAGCCGCCGAAACCCTTCGCCAAGCAGGTTACAGCGTACATGCTAACTTACAGCAAGGGGACGTGGAGGCCGCGTTACTCACCTATCAAAAGAAGCATCATATTGATTTACTCATTATGGGCGCCTATGGGCACTCACGCATTAGAAACTTTATTGTGGGCAGTAATACAGTGCACATGATGCAGCAAACGGAGGTGCCGTTACTGTTGCTGCGTTAATAAGCAAGGAGCCCCTTAAGGCGCTCCTTCAAAACTATTGCCAGCACTCTTTAACGGTGCCACGGCTTACGCTTTTCTCGCCCCTTGCATTAAGCATCAAGTCGCCGCACTTTGAATCATTAAATGTTGGGGCGGCTGTTAATACGTAGCCGCCCTCGCCCTTTTTCACAGATAATTTATATTTGCCGGTTTCAGAGATGGGCTGCACTCCCATTTTAGCAATATCTTCATTGCGCTCCACATAACTATGGTTTTGGCTGCGGTAGCGCTCTTGTTTAGCGGCCACATCTAGCAAATAGGCTTGCCCTTCACTGCGGTTAGCACGTTCCACATAATTGGTGTACGAAGGGTAAGCAATGGCTGCAATAATCCCTAGCACTACCACCACTACCATGAGTTCTAACAAACTAAAACCGGCACTGCTGTTTCTCTTCATCTTTCTTCCTTAAGGGCGGCTAAACCGCCCTTCTTTTTAAACAATCAAGGGTTGTGAATAATACGCCAAGTTTGACGCCCCATGGCTTCAGGCGGAGGATTAATGCGCTCCTGCTCACCACCTGAGTGAACGGAGAAATCCACCTCACCCTGGCTAAGAGCAAAACCACCCTCGGAGCCAAAGCTAATCCCTGAAACCACACTGCCACTCACTTTATTGTACCCAAAGGGGTCATGCTCTGTGGCGCCCCCAGTAACAGGGTTTAAGGCGTAGAGCCAAGTGGTGCTCCCATCAGCACAAGGGTCAT